>CAYPGZ010000005.1:0-8931 GCA_964410335.1 uncultured Flavobacteriaceae bacterium
TGATATATTTCACACCTTGTTTTCTTCCAAAACGAATTCCGCCCCAAAAAGTTCTTCAAAATGCCTTAACAATTTTTCCTTCACTTCCGGGATGGGAACCTCTTTTTTGCCCAGTTCCACATTGAGTGAAGTCACGGCTTTTCCTTTGATGCCGCAAGGAATAATATGGTCGAACCAGCCCAAATCGGTGTTGATATTGAAGGCAAAGCCATGCATAGTAACCCATCGGCTTGAACGCACGCCCATGGCGCAAATTTTTCGCGCAAATGGAGTGCCCACATCCAGCCAAACTCCTGTTTCGCCTTCGCTTCGTTCTCCTTTTAAACCGTATTCTGCCATGGTTAAAATCACTGTTTCTTCCAACAAACGTAAATATTTCCGGATATCGGTGAAGAAATTTTCCAAGTCCAAAATGGGATATCCCACGATTTGCCCGGGTCCGTGAAAGGTGATGTCTCCTCCGCGATTTATTTTGAAAAACTCTGCTCCTTTTGCACTCAGCGCTTCTTCTGAAAGCAATAAATTGGAAAAATCTCCACTTTTTCCCAAAGTATAAACAGGAGGATGTTCCACAAAAAGAAAATGATTTTCGGTGGAGATTTGCGTGTCTTCCTTACGATTTTTTACTTTGATATCAACGATTTGTTGGAACAGTTCTTCCTGATAATCCCAAGTTTCTTTATAGGCTTTTCTGCCCAAATCTAAAAAATTGATTCTCTTGTTCAAGGAATGAGGAATTTCGATTATTCTGATGGTGTAGTTTAAAAATGGAGAAACAAAATTACAAAAATTGTGATGCTGAAACTTTAAAAATATGATGAGCTTTTTTTAAATAATATTTCCTGATTAATCTTCCTCTGGGACATAATCCAGTGGAACTGCAGAAGAGACTCCGGTGAATCCCATATGACCGGTGAAAATCAAAGCATACCAGGGAAAATAATTTCCAAATTCACCTATTCCAAAATTTTGTTTGGCGATTACCTTCGTGGGGGGATCGTTTTTATAGATTACTGAAAAAATTGCCGGAGGCAGCACTTCTGTATAGTTTTTATGGGGAATGAGTTTGAAGCGGACAGTGTCTAACCTTGTTTTTTTATGAGGATGGTAGTTCTTTTTGGGATTTTTATTTATTGTAAAAACAAAAAAACCTTCTTTCTTAAGCCTTTTATGAGCCAATGCCCTCATAAAATGCAGCACAGAACCTTCATATGCTTTTTTGCGTCTTTTCTGGAAACGACGATTTCGTTTTTCTGAATCCAAAAGATCCCGGAAGAAATAATTACCTGCAGATTGAAAATTTGCGCCAATCCACATATCGAATTCGTGATTTTTTTTAAAGATAATTTGGGCCGTATCCAACCTGTAAGTAATATTATATTTCAAATAATTATTTTTAATTTTTAAAGGTTCCGAAGCAGATATATTGATTAATAAGGTGTCATTTCCTATTTTTTGAGAATTTACCTGAAGCACTTCTTTATTGAGCACTTTTGTTTTATTTGAAGCCTTTCCTCTTCCGATAAAATAAAAAATGAATAAATCTACATACTCATTTTTAGGACGTGGCATATCCTGAGTTTTTTGTTTTTTGCCTTTCTTTTGGTTGGCTATATAAACCGGATTGAGTTCATTTCGTTGTTTATGAATCCGAATATCCCAATTTTCTTTGGAGAAAGGCTTTTCTATAATAATTTGTTCATAACCTAAAAAATTGATAATCAATGAGGATTGAATATGTTTGGGTATTTTCAATTCAAAATTTCCACGACTATCGGTTAGGGTCCAAATAGCGGTTTTATTAAAATAAATAGCCACGCCTTCTATGGGTTTTTCTGTTTCAGCATCGATTATTCTTCCGGAAATCAGCTTTTGAGCATGCCCATAGAATGTTACCATAAAAAAGAAAAGAAGAATACTTTTTTTGTGAAGCATGATTTAAATTAAGCTTGATATCATTATTTAGGATTTAGATGTTACAAATTTATATAAATCTATAAATTGCATTTTTAGTAGGGAAAGAGTAGTTTTAAGGAGACGAATCTGAAAAAAATCAACTTAATTTTTCTTATCTTCGCCGCTGATTTTAACACAGAATAGCTTCAAAAATATCGATAATGAAAATATTGGTTTGCATCAGTCACGTGCCGGACACGACTTCCAAAATAAATTTCACAGAAAACGATACCCAATTCGACACCAACGGGGTGCAGTTTGTCATCAACCCCAATGATGAATTTGGTTTGACCCGCGCCATGTGGTTCAAAGAAAAACAAGGAGCCACGGTGGATGTCATCAATATTGGTGGTGCTGAAACCGAACCCACCTTGAGAAAAGCGCTCGCTATTGGAGCCGATTCAGCTATTCGGGTGAATACCCCGGCAGTTGATGGGTTTCAGGTGGCCAAAAATTTAGCTAAAGTTGCCCAGGAAGGAAATTATGATTTGATTATCGCCGGAAGAGAATCCATTGATTATAACGGAGGAATGGTACCGGGTATGTTGGCCGGGATGTTGAATTATAACTTCATCAACACATGTGTGGGGTTGGAAATAGAAGGAAACAAAGTCATTGCCACACGCGAAATAGACGGCGGGAAGGAAAAAATCAGCACAGAATTACCATTAGTAATCGGCGGACAGAAAGGGCTTGTGGAAGAAAAAGACCTCAAAATCCCCAATATGAGAGGGATCATGATGGCGCGAAAAAAACCCTTGAATGTGGTGGAGCCGGTGGAAACAGCATCGAAAACCAGCACAAAAAAATTCGAGAAACCCGCACCAAAAGGACCGACCAAAATGATCGATCCTGATAACCTCGATGAGTTGATTGATTTGCTGCATAACGAGGCAAAAGCAATTTAAAAAACAGGTATTAACCTTCTAAAAATAACGATTAGCATAATGTCAATCCTTGTATATACAGAATCCGAAAACGGAAAATTTAAAAAAGACGCCCTCGAAGTGGCTTCCTATGCCAAAAGCGTCGCTGAAAAAACCGGCACGGAAGTAACCGCCATTGCGTTCAACATCGATGAAGTATCGGAGTTGGGAAATTATGGGGTGTCCAAAGTCTTAAAAGTTTCCGACGAGAAATTGAAGAACTTTAATGCCGAAGCCTATGCCGATGTGATAGCTCAGGCAGCAAAAAAGGAAGATTCCAAAATATTGATAGTGGATCAAACGGCCAATGCAAAATATATGGCTCCCCTTTTGGCAGTGCATCTTGATGCAGGATATGCTTCCAATGTGCAAGCCCTTCCTGAAAGTATCGATCCGTTTACCGTGAAACGTATGGCTTTTTCCAATAAAGCTTTCAATTTTACTTCTATCGAGACCGATATAAAGTTGTTAGGACTTTCAAAAAATGCTTTTGGGCTAAAGGAAAATCCGGTCGAGGTTTCCGTTGAAGAATTTTCACCGGAGCTTACCGCAGAAGATTTTTCCGTGAAAGTGGAATCGGTGGATAAAGCCCGGGACAAAGTTTCAATTGCCGATGCGGATATTGTGGTTTCCGGAGGACGTGGGCTGAAAGGGCCGGAAAACTGGGGCATGATTGAGGAATTGGCAGAAGTGCTCGGCGCAGCAACTGCATGCTCCAAACCCGTGAGCGATATGGGCTGGCGACCTCACAGCGAACACGTAGGCCAAACGGGAAAACCGGTGGCTTCCAACTTATATATTGCCATCGGAATTTCAGGAGCTATCCAACACTTGGCCGGAGTTAACGCCGCGAAGACAAAAGTGGCCATCAACAACGATCCTGAAGCTCCCTTTTTTAAGGCCGCTGATTATGGAATAGTGGGAGATGCATTTGAAGTGGTTCCCAAGCTGACTGAAAAATTAAGGGAATTTAAGAAAAACAACGCCTAGTTTTCCCTAAATTTGTTTTTGACGGGTATTTCGATATAAACTTGATTGAGGAAAAATCAAGGATAATTTCCGTATTTTATAGATTTGAGATGAGCTTAGTGCGTCTAAACATCAAAGGGATTTCTTACAGCCAAACACAAAACGGGGCTTATGCGCTTTTGTTGAGTGAAGTGGAAGGGAAGCGTCAACTTCCAATTGTAATAGGGGCTTTTGAGGCACAGTCTATAGCAATCGCATTGGAAAAGGATATCAAACCTCCTCGTCCGTTGACTCATGATCTTTTTAAAAATTTTTCTGACCGGTTTTCAATTCAGATAAAACAAGTCATTATTCATAAATTGGTTGATGGAGTTTTTTATTCCAGTCTGATTTGTGAGCGTGATCAAATCGAAGAAATAATCGATGCGCGAACTAGCGATGCCATTGCTTTGGCTTTGAGGTTTAATGCACCGATATTTACCTATAAAAATATTTTGGATAAAGCGGGAATTTATCTCAAACCGGAACAATCCAAAGAAGAAGAGGCTATGAAAAAAGCCCAACGGATTATTGAAGAAGTGCTTCCCGAAAAAATCAAACAATCCAAAGAAGAGGGAGAAGATGACGACTTGATTACAAAATCTCTTTCCGAGCTGAAAAAACTACTTTCCGATGCGGTGAAAAATGAGGATTACGAAAAAGCCGCGAAGGTGAGAGACGAAATTTCCAGAAGGAAGAAATAAGCCGATTCCAAAAAAAATCATATAAAAAAACCCTAACTGGTCTAAAAAACCTGTTAGGGGTTAAAGTGACATTTTCCGTTATTTAAGACTCTGCTTTGGTTTCGGACTTTTCCGTTTTGATAGTTAGCTCCTCTTTTTTCTCATCCAAATCCATATAGATTTTATCTCCCTCGGAAATTCGTGAAGAGATAATTTCTTCAGCCAAAGCATCTTCTATATATTTTTGAATAGCTCGATTCAAAGGTCGGGCGCCATACTGTTGATCAAAGCCTTTATCTGCAATAAAGTCTTTAGCTTTTTCACTCAATTCCAAGGTGTATCCCAAATCGTCGATACGTTTATAGAGTTTTTCAAGTTCGATATCGATAATCTTATGAATATGTTCTCTTTCGAGGTTATTAAAAATTATCACATCATCGATACGGTTCAAAAACTCCGGAGCAAAAGCTTTTTTCAACGCATTTTCGATAACTCCTTTGGCATGTATATCCGCTTGTGATTTTTGTGCAGCGGTTCCAAAACCTATTCCAAGTCCGAAGTCTTTCAATTTCCGTGAACCGATATTGGAAGTCATGATGATGATGGTGTTCTTAAAATCGATTTTTCTTCCAAGACTATCTGTCAGATAGCCATCATCGAGAACTTGCAGCAACATATTAAACACATCGGGATGTGCTTTTTCTACCTCATCCAGCAGAATTACGGAATAGGGTTTACGGCGTACTTTTTCGGAGAGTTGGCCGCCTTCCTCATATCCTACATATCCCGGAGGAGCACCAATCAAACGAGAAATGGAGAATTTTTCCATGTATTCGCTCATATCAATACGGATAAGAGCGTCCTCATTGTCAAAAAGCTCTCGGGCTAGTACTTTTGCCAGTTGGGTTTTCCCTACTCCGGTTTGGCCTAAAAAGATGAATGATCCAATCGGGCGGTTTGGTTCTTTCAATCCTGCGCGGTTACGCTGAATGGCTTTCACTACTTTTCCGACTGCCTCATCCTGACCAATTACTTTCCCTTTTATGCGCTTGGGCAATTCGTGAAGTTTGGTCAGCTCTGTTTTGGCAATACGGTTCACGGGAATTCCTGTCATCATGGAAACCACATCGGCGACGTTCTCAGCCGTAACGGTTTCCCGATGTTTTTTGGATTCTTCTTCCCAAATGAGTTGTGCCTCTTCCAAATCGCGCTCGAGATTTTTTTCATCATCACGCAATTTGGCGGCTTTTTCGTATTGCTGTTGTTTGACCACCGAATTTTTCTCTTCCTTAATTTCCTCCAGCTTTTTTTCGAGTTCCAAAATTTGTTTTGGAACATCGATATTGGTAATATGCACTCGAGAACCGGCCTCGTCCATCGCATCGATGGCTTTATCGGGCAGGAATCGATCGGTCATATATCGATTAGTCAATTTTACACAGGCGGCAATTGCCTCGTCGGTATATTCGACATTGTGATGATCCTCGTATTTATTTTTTATATTGTTCAAGATTTCGATGGTTTCCTCCACGCTGGTGGGTTCGATCATCACTTTTTGGAACCTGCGTTCCAAAGCTCCATCCTTTTCGATATGCTGACGATATTCGTCCAGGGTGGTGGCTCCAATACATTGTAATTCGCCCCGCGCAAGTGCAGGTTTAAACATATTGCTCGCATCCAAACTGCCTGTGGCACCTCCGGCACCAACGATGGTGTGAATCTCGTCAATAAAAAGAATGATGTCATCATTTTTTTCCAGTTCGTTCATGACTGCTTTCATCCGTTCTTCAAACTGACCACGATATTTTGTTCCGGCCACAAGACTGGCTAAATCCAAGGTGACTACCCTTTTGTCAAACAAGACCCGGGAGACTTTCTTTTGAATGATGCGCAGCGCCAGCCCTTCGGCGATTGCGCTTTTTCCCACTCCTGGCTCTCCAATCAGCAAGGGATTGTTCTTTTTTCGACGGCTCAAAATTTGTGAAACCCGCTCGATTTCTTTTTCCCTCCCAACTACCGGATCCAATTTTCCGTCCTCCGCTAAGGCGGTCAAATCCCGTCCAAAATTGTCGAGAACCGGAGTTTTAGATTTTTTTTGCGCTTTCCCGCTCGGATTTCCTCCAAAAGGATTTTGCCTCGGGTTACCACTGGTAGGAGGTTCTTCGGAATAGGGTCCCGAAGTAGGTGTATCCCGATATTTATCATCGTTTTGGGCAATCATTAATTTAAATTCGGTTTTTACGTTATCGTAATCCACTTTCAGTTTGTTCAGTAACTTGGTGGTGGGGTCGTTTTCGTTTCTTAAAATACAAAGCAGCAAATGCGCGGTGTTGATGTTGGAACTTTGAAAAAGCTTGGCCTCTAAAAAAGTAGTTTTTAGAGCACGTTCAGCTTGTCTGGTAAGGTGAAGATTTTTCTTCTCATTTGCCATGCCCATTGTATTTGGATTGGCCGGACTTAAAATCTCTACTTTTTTGCGAAGGTGATTTAAATCTATTTCCAACGAGTCCAAAATGTCGATTGCTTTCCCGTTTCCATCACGTAAAATTCCCAACATCAAGTGTTCGGTGCCAATAAAATCATGGCCCAAACGCAAGGCCTCTTCTTTGCTGTATGTGATCACGTCTTTTACGCGTGGTGAAAAATTGTCGTCCATGTTTTTCTTGTTTTCCTTTCGAATTGAATGCTTTTGTTTTTCAAAGATAATCAAAAACCATTCCCTTAAAAAAGAATTTTAGGTAAAGGACAAATTAGAAAAAAAGAGCCTTTACCGGAGAAATATCTAAGCGATTAAAAAAAGAAGGAAACCGCAGATTGTAAGTGATCATAGAAATCTACAAAAAAGTAAAGGTCATGCGAAATTCACATGACCTTTGAAGTCAACTAAGCAACAATTAGATTGTTCTACAATTGTATCTTGCACCCATCACTCGTGGTGACAATTATTGCGACATCGCTTGGACACCCACAATTATACGTATTAGTGCCCAATTCCTTCCATTTGCAGCATTTTCCACCAATGCATTTTGCGCTTCCGACTCCGCCCCCGCTATCAATTAAAAAAGATTGGAGGTTTGGTTCGAAATTTAAAACATCGCCTGTTGCTTCATTTTCAAGGGTGGTTTTTTTGACAAACCTTAATGAATGCTCATCATGCAATACAAGGTAATTCTCTGGAACTTGAAGCATATACAAGGAAGAATATTCTTTTTCATAGTAATTATAATTTACTATAGCCACAGAAACACCATCATTTTCATAATATTGCAAAGAAGCCACTTCAATTTCTTTTGATTTTTTTATTGAAGGATTTTCCGTTGCCAATTTCTCTTGGAGTTCGGAAGTGCTTTTTGCAAAAACAATCCCGTTAGGAGATTCCAATTGCATCCCTCCAAGAACAGAAGCGTCGGCCTCTTTCATTTTAGGGTTTTGGTCTTTGCTGCAAGAAGCTACTGTTAAAACAGCCATTAACAAAACTAATAATTTGTAATTTTTCATAATAATAAGGGGGTTTAAAGGGTAAACACTCAGCGAAATAAAAAAAGAAAAATGAGAAAAAAAAAATATAATGTGTTAAATCTAGGTTGGGGCCGAAGGGAAAGGCTTGTTAATAAAAAGCCCCAATTGCCTTGTCAAAAAATGCCGCTATGACAGATAAAATGCGTAAATTGCCGCGTTAAAAATATTAAATACCAGATTATATCTATGGCTGAAGGTGAAAAGCTGATTCCCATCAATATCGAAGATGAAATGAAGTCCGCCTACATCGACTATTCGATGTCGGTCATTGTGTCACGTGCGTTGCCTGATGTGCGCGACGGATTGAAACCTGTGCACCGCAGAGTGCTCTTTGGAATGCATGAATTGGGCGTTTTTTCCAATCGTCCCTATAAAAAATCCGCTAGGATTGTGGGGGAAGTGCTGGGTAAATACCATCCCCATGGAGATACTTCCGTATATGATACCATGGTGCGGATGGCCCAGGAGTGGAGCCTGCGCTATATGCTGGTAGATGGTCAAGGAAACTTTGGTTCCATCGACGGCGATCGTCCCGCAGCGATGCGATATACCGAAGCGAGGATGCGAAAACTCAGTGAGGAAATGCTCGCCGATATAGAAAAAGAAACGGTTGATCATCAGTTTAATTTTGATGATACTCTTCAAGAACCGACCGTTTTACCTTCCAAAATTCCACAACTTTTAGTAAACGGTGCCAGTGGGATTGCCGTTGGGATGGCCACAAACATGCCGCCGCACAACCTGAGCGAAGTGATTGACGGCATTATTGCCTATATCGAAAATAACAATATTGAAATTGATGAACTTATCCAACACATAAAAGCTCCCGATTTTCCGAC
>CAYPGZ010000005.1:9031-14501 GCA_964410335.1 uncultured Flavobacteriaceae bacterium
GCTTTACAGACTTCTTTTGGGGTGAATAATATTGCCCTTGTAAAAGGTCGTCCGGAAATGCTTAATCTCAAAGACATGATTCGTCATTTTGTGGATCATCGTCACGAGGTGGTAGTACGCAGAACCCAGTTTGAACTGAGGAAAGCCGAGGAACGTGCACACATCCTCGAAGGATTGATTATTGCTTCTGATAATATCGATGAAGTAATAAAACTGATTCGTGCTTCGAAGAGTCCCGAGGAGGCAAGGGATAAATTAATTTCCCGTTTCGAACTCTCAGAAATTCAAGCTAAGGCCATTGTGGAGATGCGTTTGCGTCAATTGACCGGGCTTGAACAAGACAAACTCCGTTCCGAATACGATGAACTGATAAAAACTATCGAGGATTTGAAAGATATTCTTGCAAACGAGTCTCGTCGAATGGAGATTATCAAAGATGAATTGGCCGAAATTAAAGAAAAATACGGAGACGAACGTCGTTCGGTCATCGAATATGCCGGCGGAGACCTCAGCCTTGAGGACATGATTCCCAACGAAAAAGTGGTAATCACCATCTCTCATGCCGGTTATATTAAACGGACTCCACTTTCGGAATATAAAAAACAAAATAGGGGAGGTGTCGGCCAGAAAGGTTCCACTACGCGTAATGAGGATTTCCTTGAATATTTATTTGTAGGAACCAACCATCAATACATGCTTTTCTTCACTCAGGAAGGAAAATGTTTTTGGATGAGAGTATTCGAGATTCCCGAAGGAAGCAAAACTTCAAAAGGCCGTGCGATTCAAAATTTGATAAACATCAGTTTGGAAGACAAGGTCAAAGCTTTCATTTGTACCCAGGATTTAAAAGACGAGGAATATATCAACAGTCATTATGTCATTATGGCCACCAAAAAAGGGCAGGTTAAAAAGACGTCACTGGAACAATATTCTCGTCCGAGAACCAATGGGATTAATGCCATTACTATTCGGGAAGGAGATGAACTTCTGGCCGCAAAACTCACCACCGGCGACAGCCATGTGATGTTGGGCTTGAAAAGTGGAAAAGCCATTCGTTTTGAAGAATCCAAAACCCGCCCGATGGGAAGAAATGCTTCCGGTGTGCGCGGAATCACCCTCGCCAACGATCAGGATGAAGTTATCGATATGGTTTCTGTGAATGACATGGATACCGATATCCTGGTGGTTTCCGAAAAAGGCTACGGGAAACGTTCTTCCTTAGACGATTATCGCGTTACCAACCGAGGCGGAAAAGGAGTGAAAACTATTAATATCACCGAGAAAACCGGAGATTTGGTAGCTATAAAAAATGTCTCCGATCAGGATGACTTGATGATTATCAATCGTTCGGGAATTGCTATCCGAATGGCTGTGGAAGATCTTCGGGTTATGGGACGAGCCACTCAAGGCGTGAGGTTGATAAACCTTCGAGAAGGAGATTCTATTGCCGCTGTTGCAAAAATTATGCACGATGAGGATGATATGGAAGACCTTGAAGATGAGGCAAAGCCTGAAACCCCACAGGAGGGTGGCACGACTGTTGCAAATGAGGAAGAAGAATAAATCAATTTGAATAAACCAAAAAAAATAAATTATGAAGACCAAGATTCTAACTGTCTTGATTGCTCTAATAAGCATGACGGCATTTTCTCAAAAAAAGGAAATTCGAAATGCCCAAAGTGCCCTTGAGGAAGGAAATTATTCTGAGGCTAAAACTTTATTGTCTTCTGTGGAGTCACAGATTTCCGAGGAGAAAGATAAAACAAAAATTGATTTCTATATTGCCAAAGGCTTAGCTTATTTGGGGCCTAATCAAGGGGAAAATGCCTCTATGGAAGATTTGAAAATCGCTGCAGAATCTGCTAATAAGTTGATTGAACTGGGTGAAATGGAAATGGGGCAAGCGGGTTTATCCATGGTGAAAGTAGCCATGAGAAATTCTGCAGTTGCCGATCAGGAAGCAGGAAATTATACTGCCGCTGCAGAAAAACTTTATCAAAGATATCAACTGGCCAAACAAGATACTATTTTTTTATACTATGCCGCAAATGCTGCTGTAACCGGAAAAGATTATGAAACTGCCGGAAATTATTTCTCACAGCTGTTGGAAATGGGGTATGATGGTTCCGAAGTGCAATATATCGCCACCGACAAAAGTACCGGAGAAACTCGGGTTTTCTCCAGTGAACGAGAAAGAGATATCTATGTGAAAAGCGGAGAATACATTAAACCCGAGATGCAAGTAACTGAATCCAAAAGAGGAAATATTGCCAAAGTTCTTGTTCAAATTTACGTGCAGCAGAATAAACCTGAAATGGCATTAAAAGCCCTGAAAAAAGCCAAGGAAGAAAATCCGAATGATATTTCTTTGATGCAAGCTGAGGCCAATGTGTATTACGAAATGGGACAAATCGATAGATACAATCAGATCTTACGAGATGTAGTTAAACAAGATCCCGAAAATGCTGAGCTTTATTATAACCTTGCCGTAACTTCTGCTGAACTGGGCGACACCGATAGTGCCATTGATTTTTATAAAAAAGCAATAGAGTTTTCACCTGATATGATTAATGCTTATGTGAATCTTGCCGCTACGATTTTGTCTGAAGAGAAAGGTATAATTGAAGAGATGAACCAAAAATTGGAAGATGGAAATCATTCAGAATATGATGCTTTGCAAGAAAAAAGAAAAGGTTTATATCAAAAAGCTTTGCCTTATTTGGAAAAAGCTGCTCAAATAGATTCCAATAATGTGGAGGTTATTCGCACCATGATGAACATATATTATGTTCTGGAGAACAACGAAAAGGCTGAGGAAATGAGGGTAAAATTGGACGAATTAGGAGAATAAATTTAAAAAAAAATTTTTTTTTCGACCTGTAATCATCAAATGATTACAGGTTTTTTTATTGCCCATTATAATATAGTTTATTGGATTATACCATTCCGGAATGCAAACTCATATAAGGTGGCTATATTGGAATTGTCGAGTTTTAGTTTTTTGAAAATATTTTTCCGATGGGTTTGCACCGTAAATGTAGAAAGAGACAGTTTATCTGCAATTTCAGTGGAAGTCATGCCCTCGCATACCATTTTTATGATTTCCACTTCCCGGGTGGTGAGCTTATATTTTGAGAGGAAATTATCAAAATAAGAAAACTTGTTGGAAGGGATTTCTTTTGTATCAAAGTCGAGGAAGGTGTTTTCACCTTGTATCACTCGATGAATGGTTTCCACAACATCCGAAAGTTGTCCTGTTTTTAGGATATATCCTGAGGCTCCTTTTTCTAAACACTCTGCCATTAATTTTGGGGAATCGTAGGCAGAAATAACAATTATTTTTATAGGAGATTTTTTTTCTTGAAGCTCATCTAAAACTTTTAAACCATCTATTTTTTCCATGTTTAAATCCAAAAGAAGTACATCTGAGGATTCAATCAAGCCTGAATGCAAGAGTTCTCGCCCATTTTTAAATTCACCAACAATTTCGATGTCGGATTCTTTTTCAAGGATATTTCTAATTCCTTGTCTCACCGCAGGGTGATCATCAGCCAAAATAACCTTAACCGGCATGAATTCTATAAATTGGTTCTGCACAAAAGTACATATTTTTTTATTTATATTAACACATTGATCAAGAGGTTATGGGAATACTGGTTATAAAATATTTTATGAAGCCTTGCGGTATTGATGTGGAAATACTGTGAAATAGGAATTCAGGAGATAAATCGCAAGAAGTGGAAATAAGGTAGGTTTTTAGTCATAAATTATAGGAAGCTCGGCCAGGATGAATGTTCCTTGATTTTCCCGACCGTTGATTTCGACTTTCCCATTGAGGTATTCAATATTTTTTTTCAATAAACTCAAACCAATCCCATCATTTTTTGGCTGATTTTTATCCATGCCTTTTCCGTTATCTTCAATATAGATAGTTACAGAATCTTGATGCTCTATGATTTGCAACAGAATGTTTGTGGCTTGAGCGTGTTTGATGATATTACTAAAAACTTCTTGCACCATCCGATAAATGGTGAGAGTGAGTTGTTGATTCCAATTTTCGGTTTCCTCCAAACCTTCTATTATTTCTTCCACTTTTATTTTTTTGGAGGTATTAACCGAGATAATCAAATCTTGCAAAGCAACTTTTAATCCATATTTTTCCAAAGCCACCGGCATAAGACTATGGCTGATGTTGCGAATGGATTCGCTGGCGTCGATCAGAAGTTTTTTGGTGGCTTTCAGTTTCTCTTCCGTATCGTTGTCCTCTCCAAAAAGTTTATCTTCCAATTGTTCGAGATTCAGTTTGGCGATAGATAAAATTCCACCGGTTTCATCGTGAAGTTTATTGGCAATTTTTCTGCGTTCCTCCTGTCCTGCTTCGGTGAGAGAATCGGCCAGAAGAAGCCGGTGTTCTTGCTGTAAACGAACCAATTCGGTTTTGTGAAGTTCCCGGATGCGTTTTCTGCGTTGAAGCAGCACCACCAAAATAAAAATCAGCACTAACACAATAAAGCTTCCTCCACTAAAAATATAAAGTTTGCTTTTTTGCTGCCTGTTTTTTTCGGCTTGCATCTCGAGGTCACGTTTTTCCAGTTCGTAGG
Organism: uncultured Flavobacteriaceae bacterium; assembly: GCA_964410335.1. Classification (GTDB taxonomy): domain Bacteria; phylum Bacteroidota; class Bacteroidia; order Flavobacteriales; family Flavobacteriaceae; genus DASSWG01. The sequence continues at coordinate 13,633 of CAYPGZ010000005.1, forward strand.
CTGTTTGCAGTTTTAGGCTATTAACTTTTTCGCTTTCAGCAAACATTTTTTGTTTCACATTAAGCTCTTTTTCCTGATATTCGAATGCTTTCTTAAAATCACCTTTGGCTACATATAGTCTTTTTAAGTAAAGAAAAAGATCATTGGCAAACTGATTATTGGCTTCTTTTTCGCTTTGGAGCTTTTCAGCTTCCAAAAGATATTCCTCGGCTTGTTTCAACTCTCCTTCTTCAAACTTTAATCTTCCAAGATTGCTAAAAATACTCGCACGCATATATAGAGAACCGGTTGCCTCTGTTATTTCTAAAGCTTTCAGCAACTTCTCTTCTGCTTCTGTATATCTTTTTGATTGAAGTAAATAATTGCCATAATTTTGATAAACTAGAGATTTTCCATAGAGGTCATTGTCTTTCTCAAAGTATTCCAGCGCCTGAAGAAACAAGGAGTCATTATTTTGAATAATATTTATTTCTTGATTAACCACAGCTATGTTCATGGTTGCTAAACCCATGGATTTATATCTTTCCATTCTCGTGGCCAATTCCAGGCTTTTTTTGTAATAGGAGAAGGAATCTTCAAATTCATCCAAATGCTTAAAGAGTATTGCCAGATTATTGTATTCCCGCATCAACCATACCGTATCCTGATATTTCTCTGCCAGTCGAATAGCTTTCAAGTGCATATCCATAGCTTCTTGGCTTCTTGAAACTTTATCTAAAGCGATGGCATAATTGGCATACACCCGAATTAGGTCTCTCTTGTTCTCCAAATCTTGTCCCAACCGAATGCTTTTCTCCAGGTATTTGATGTTTTCAGAATGATCTCCCATCCTGCTTTTTATAACCCCCAAAATTGCATACAAGTTCACT
>CAYPGZ010000005.1:14601-19322 GCA_964410335.1 uncultured Flavobacteriaceae bacterium
CTCTTTTCGAAAAATCGCTATGGCTTTTTCAATATCCTTAAAAGCAGAAATACTATCTTTTTTAGGGTAAGTAGAAGATCGCTTCAAAAGTAGATCAGCTTTTTTTGAAGCATCCTTCTCTTTTTTTATGAGTTGAGTGAGGCTGTCGGTGGGATTTTGGCCGTAGAATGGGGTTAAATAAAAAAGACAAGCCCCTAAAATAATGATATATAAAAGGTTTGAGCGCTTGAACATGAGGGATATATGGGTATATGTTGGTTATAACCTATAAAATGTTTCAATTTTTCAAGCATGCCTCGACCGGTCATTTATTTCGGGGTTGAGCCGGAGGTTTGTTTGAAATAAGCGAATATACAAGTTAAATATTAAGCAGTAAATACCTACAATTGGGTATTTTTATATAAAAATTAAAATAACAAATAAGAATTCAATTTATTTGAAAAGATTTTTCCGGTGAAATGAAGAAAAAATTATTCCACAATTTTTTTAATAACCCTTAATTGATGGCTATATCTTTCAGAATCTACATTAAATATTCCGGTATGATCCAATCGGTCCAGACGTACTTTCCCGTGAGCATGAATGATGTAATTGTCGTTCATGATTATGCCAACATGAATAATTTGCCCTTCGGCATTATCGAAAAACGCCAAATCCCCCGGTTCGCTTTCTTCGATAAAACTCAATACTTCTCCTTGTTGGGCTTGCAGGGAAGCATCTCGCAAAAGTTTATGGCCGTTGAGTTTATACACCATTTGTGTAAACCCGCTGCAATCAATCCCAAACGGGGTTTTGCCGCCCCAAAGATAGGGGGCATTCAGATATAAAAAAGCAGTTTGCACCAATTCTGATTTGGGTTTTTTGCCTTGGATGCGCCTGCCGTCATATTCATGCCCGATTAATTGTAGCCCATTTAGGTTGGAGCCCAGAAAAATCGGAGTGAGAGTTTTTTTAGTATCGGAAACAAACTCAATTAAATCCGGGACAAGGCTCGGATTTTCCCGAACCAGTCCCGAATAATCCTCCTCAGAAATATCGAGGAATTGTTTTTTGTCTATCCAGCCTTCATAATCATCATCAGCGAGTCGCACCCGGATCCAATCTTTTCGTTTTTCCAGCACCTTGAAACATTCGCCATACAAAATTTGAGATGACAACTCACTCTTGTCCGAAGGCTCGGCGCGGAGAGGAACGATGCCGAGGTTGCAAATACCGTATTCCATTTAGATTGGTGATTCGGGTGGATTCTGAATATTGAAAGCCACATTGATTTTTTTGAAACAAGAACTATCCTCTTTCGATGACCATTGCCGAAGCGCCACCGCCACCATTACAAATGGCTGCTGCTCCGATTTTGGCGTTGTTTTGCTCCAAAACATTTATCAACGTAGTCAGGATGCGCGCACCGGAGCACCCCAGGGGATGTCCTAAGGAAACCGCTCCGCCATTTACGTTTACGTTTTTAGAATCCAATCCCAGAATTTTCATATTGGCCAATCCCACAACTGAAAAAGCTTCATTAAACTCAAAGAAATCTACATTTTCCAATGCAATTCCTGCATGGTCTAAAGCTTTTGGAAGAGCTTTTGCAGGAGCAGTAGTGAACTTTTCAGGGTCTTGAGCGGCATCGGCGAAACCACGGATGATGGCCAACACAGGAAAACCCATTTCTTCGGCTTTTTCGCGGCTCATCAAAATCAATGCACTCGCTCCATCGTTGATGGTAGAAGCATTCGCAGCGGTTACCGTACCTTCTTTACTAAATGCGGGTCGCAGGGATGCGATTTTGTCCATTTTGACATTTTTGTACTCCTCATCTTCCGAAACCAATACAGGTTCTCCACGCCGCTGGGGTACTTCCACGGGAACAATTTCATTTTTAAACTTACCTTCTTCCCAAGCTTTTTGGGAACGTTTGTAGGATTGAATGGCAAATTCATCTTGTTCCTCCCGTGAGAATTTATATTCCACAGCGCAAGCATCAGCACAGGTTCCCATAGCTTCTTGGTTGTAGGCATCCACCAGACCGTCTTTTTGAAGTCCGTCCACAAGGGTTTCCGGACCGAATTTTTTTCCATTGCGCAAATGCACGTAATGCGGAATTAGGCTCATGTTTTCCATTCCCCCGGCGATTACAATTTCTGCACTTCCCGCCATGATAGCCTGTGCGCCAAGCATCACGGATTTCATCCCGCTGGCACATACTTTATTCACCGTGGTGCAAGAAACGTCCTTGGGAATTCCTGCACCCAATGCAGCCTGGCGAGCAGGAGCTTGTCCATTTCCGGCTTGCACTACATTGCCCATAAACACTTCATCCACCAATTCAGGTTTTAGGTTGATGCTTTCCATGGCTCCTTTTATGGCTACAGCGCCGAGTTTTGTAGCAGGAATACTCGACAAACTTCCCAAAAAGCTGCCGATAGGAGTGCGTTTAGCGCTTACTATAACTACTTCTTTATTTTTCATTTGATATGTTTTTGCGATTTTTAGGCTCTGCGAATTTACAAAATTCTATAAAGAATTGTGCGCACTCCTCGTAGGGAAGAAGGGATTTTAAATGGGTGGAGTGGTAAAACCTCTAAAGTTGTTTTGTTTTCCTATTCAGAAATATAAAAAAAATCAATCTTACACTTCCGATTTATCGTTAGAGAGAATAACGAATCCCAATTTTATCATTTCAAATCCGGTGGCTCACCTCTACCTTAAACAAATTTTCAATACATTTGACCATCCTCATAGACCATGCAGAAATTTTTAGATAAATTCTATAAGAACCAAGACCTTGTTTATAAGGTGCTGTTGTTGGTACTCACAACTGCGCTGATTGTTTATCTTTTTCCCAGAGGAAGTCAGTTTAAATACAATTTTGCAAAGGGCAAACCCTGGCAATATGAAAATCTCTATGCTCCTTTTGATTTTGCAATTTTAAAAACAGAGGAAGAAATCGAAGAGGAGAAGAATCGTATCATTGAGGAGCATATTCCATTTTACAATTACAATCCCCAAATCGCAGAAACCGCAAAAGCTTCTCTGGAAAACGAAATTGAAAAAGTTTTTCCCGATACGGTACTGGCCGGAAACCGGAGTAGGATTCTCAACTTTTCGAAAAATTTATTAAACGATATATATAACGATGGGGTGTTGATGGAAATCGAGCCTTTTCCGGATGATCGAATCGTTTATCTGAAGAAAGGAAATGAGGCGAAAGAAGTAGTGTATGGAAATATTCTGAAGCAGGATGACTTAGAGAATTATGTGAAGACATATGTTATCCTCAACTTTATGAGCGATTTTGAATCGGGTATACTTGAGTTGTTTTTCAATCTCATCAAACCAAATGTAGTCTTCAATAAGGAATTAACTCAAAGTTCGCTCGACGCAAAATTGAATGCGATTTCCTATACCCGTGGGAGTGTAGCACAGGGAACCCGAATTGCCGTAAAAGGGGAAATTATCGACGAGGGGAAATACCAGATTCTCACTTCCCTGAAAAGCGAATATGAGTCTAAAGATTTAGGAAAAACCAGTCGCTATTTTATTCTTTTCGGATATAGTCTTTTGGTCTTGCTCGCCTTGTTGATGCTTCTGCTTTTTATCAAAAAATACAGGCCGTCGATTTTTGAAAATAATACCAAGGTTACTTTTATTTTCTTCAATATCATGCTGGTGGTAATGCTCACCGTGCTGCTAATTCGGTTTGAACCAAAATATGTGTATGTCGTTCCTTTGTGCATATTGCCTCTCACCCTAAAAGCCTTTTTTGATGCTCGGGTTGGTCTGTTTACCCATGTGGTTACGGTGGTGATTTTGGGTTTTATAGTACCCAACAGCTATGAATATATGTTCCTGCAAATCATCGCGGGAATCGTCACGATACTTACTGTTTCTGAACTTTATAAGCGCGCCAATCTCTTTATCTCTGTCGGTCAGATTACTGCGGTTTATATTTTGGCTTATTTTGCTTTTAATATCATTCAAGAAGGCAGTTTGTCTGATATCGAATACCTTACCTTTTTCATCTTTGTGATTGGGGGCGTGGCTACACTTTTCGTACAGCCTCTGATTTATGCTTATGAAAAATTATTTGGATTGGTCTCTGATGTTTCTTTATTGGAATTATCCGATACTAACTCCAAATTACTCAAAGAATTGGCCGATAAAGCTCCCGGCACCTTTCATCACTCTTTGAATGTGGCCAACCTTGCCGAAGCGGCCGCAAACGAAATCGGAGCAAATGCCATGTTGACGCGTACCGGCGCGCTCTATCACGATATAGGAAAGATGGGGAATCCTGCTTATTTCACTGAAAATCAATCTACCTCTGTGAATCCTCACGATGAACTCGAACCCATTGTGAGTGCAAAAATTATCATTTCGCATGTCATTAATGGAATTGAAATGGCAAAAAAACACAATCTTCCGGACAGAATTATTGATTTTATCCGAACTCATCACGGTACAACAAGTGTGTATTATTTTTATAAAAAACAAAAAGAAATACACGGCGAAGCCAATATTGAAGATTTTTCTTATCCCGGCCCGATTCCCTTCAGTCGGGAAACGGCAATCTTGATGATGAGCGACAGTGTAGAAGCTGCCAGCAAAAGCTTGAAAGAACCCACAACGGCCTTGATAGATAAATTTGTGGAGAAAATTGTGGATAAGCAGATGGAAGAAGGCCAATTTCTAAATGCAGATATAACTTTAAAGGAAATTCA
>CAYPGZ010000005.1:19422-41891 GCA_964410335.1 uncultured Flavobacteriaceae bacterium
CAGGATTTGAAGAACTTTTATCCGCGAGGCACAAAAGACGAATTGAAATACTATTCCTCTCAGTTTAATTCCATCGAGCTCAACGCATCTTTTTATCGAATGTTTCCCGCAGAACAGTTTCAAACCTGGTATGATAAAACCGAAAAAGATTTTAAGTTTTTTCCTAAAGTTCCGCGACTGATTAGTCATCTCAAACGCTTAAACGAAACCGAGGAACTCGTACGTGATTTTACGGCTAATCTCTCGCCGTTAAAAGAAAAATTAGGCATGGTTTTTTTACAAATGCCCGAAAATTTTATGCCGAAATTCATCAACCGCCTTCCGGTATTTTTTGAAAGTTGGCCCAAAGATATTCCACTTGCTTTTGAAGTGCGACATACTGATTGGCACAACGACTCCGGTGTGGCCGATGAATTGAATTCAATTTTGATGCAATATAATATCAGCAATATCATCACCGACAGTGCAGGCCGACGGGATTTACTGCACATGCGATTGACCACCGATACGGCCTTCATCCGTTATAACGGCGCCAACCATTCTTCAGATTATGAACGGTTGGATGATTGGTTGGAAAGACTTGAAAAATGGCACAAAGAAGGCTTGAAGAATTGTTATTTCTTTGTGCATCAAAATGTGGAAGAGGCTTCGCCCTTGCTTTCGGCATATTTTATAGAGAAATTCAACAAAAGATTCGGAAGCGAAATAAAAGTACCGGAAACCTTGAACAAAAAGTAGGACCTAAAAGAATAGAAACATGTCAAAATTCTCCATCGAAATCAAGTGGGCGGTAGCTTTTACTGTGGTTTCAATCCTTTGGATGTTTTTCGAAAAAGCTATGGGTTGGCACGATCAAAATATTGAACAACATGCCCTTTATACCAATTTTTTTGCCCTTCCTGCAATAGGAATTTATATTCTTGCACTTCGCGACAAACGCGAAAATTTCTTTGAGGGAATAATGACCTGGAAACAAGGTTTTTTGTCTGGAAGCATAATTTCTATCCTTATTGCTGCCCTGTCCCCATTGGCACAGTATGTAATTCACACATATATCACTCCCGAATATCTTCAAAATATGATTGCACTGAGTGTGGAGAAAAAAATGATGAAAATTGAAGAAGCCAAATCTTATTTTTCTTTATCCAATTATATGATTTCCTCACTTTTCTTTGCACTTTCCGCGGGAATTGTGACCGCTGCCGTGGTGGCTTGGTTTTTAAAACGCGCTCCAAAAACTGAGGCGTGATATTTTTTAAGTAATAAAAAAGCGTACAAAAATATTTTACAACATTTTTGTACGCCCGACACGCAGATAGAAAAAATTATTGATTAATCACTAATTTTAACTTCACTGAAATTGGCTTCGATAGAAATCCTTCCGGAATTGTTTTCGGAGCGATTATAGCCTGAAATATAAGTTTGTCCGTGGTTATTTTTGGTTTCTACTTTCAGCGATTTCGGCAATTGGATATTGCTGTGTGCCCCGTCATAATCAAAATTGAATGCGGTATTGGGTAGTTTTAAATTGAGGGCGCTGTTTTGCAAATCGATGTTTAGGTTTTCAAATTTACTGCCTACTTTCTCGATGTTCAATTCGCCAAAAGAACCGCGGAGCATTCCTGATTTTTCAATATTTCCGATTCTTAAATCGCTCATATTGGATTTCAATTTGATATGCTGAACGTTTTCGATATTGCAATCTCCGATATAACGAAGAGAAAGCAACCCATTTTCCCAATTCTCGATTTTCACCGGAGCATAACTCAAATTAATTTGCGTGTGTTTGCCTTCGATTTTTTCGGCGGTGAATGGAGTGTGGGAGAGGTTAGCTTCCAGGTTTGTGGTGGTTCCTTCCAAGTTCACTTTCCCGTGACGAACGTCTAAGTCCAAACGAGCTGTTTCAGGGATTTTTATAATCAGCATTTTCCTCCCTTTGTTCTCAGAAGATAGGGTGTGAGAGGTGGAATAACTCCACGATACCGTCTTTTCTCCATTCGGACCGATTGTAGTTTTTGTGGAGTAGGTGGCATGGGGATCTTTGGCTGCTCTTTCCTGGAGTTTTTGAGCTATTTTTTCAGCTTGTTGCTTCATTTCCTCCCTTTCTTTTTCCATCTTTTCTCGCAGTTCGTCCATATCACTTCTCTGAGCTGCCATTTCTTTTTGTCGTTTTTCCAACATTTCCTGACGTTCTTTCATTTTCATTGAGAAGGACTCCGCCCATTCAGCCATATCTTCCTTGAAATCCTCGCCAAAACTTTCTTTTATCAGCTTTTCATATTCTTTTAAATAGGCTTCTCCGTCTTTTTTATAAGCTTGATAATCAAACTTAAACCCACCCATATTTTCAAAAAAATCTTGAGGGAAAGAAGGAGGCATGATGTGCATTTGAGAAAGGCTTTCCAGCATGGGCGACAACATGGTGTTTATTTGTGGACTGAGGCTGGAGTAGTTTTGTATGTTAGGCATTGCGCTAAATGCATATATATTTGGAAATCCTGCATTTCCCTCGGAAGAGGAAATATGAATTTGTTCGCTGTTGCCCATGATGTCCAAATTCCAATTTTCCAGGGCTTGTTTTCTTTCCGCTTCGGTCAATTCCTTATCCGTTTGGATAAAAGCTTCCACTTGCACTTGGTCCTTATTCCAAGTTTCAATAATGAAGTTGGTGAAAGCGGCATCCACCTTGATTAAAACTCCATCTTCCACATTGAAGGTCTCCATGGCTTTTTCATTTCTTGTCTGGGCATTTAGGCCTGTGGAAATACCCAACGCCATGATCAGCGCAAAAAGGGTTTTTAAGGTTAGTGTTCTCATTTTTTTAAATTTTGTTGGATATAATCTCTAGTCTCACATTTCAGCTTTTACTCCTTACATTGCATGGCTGGTTTCCTGAAACTCTTTCAACTTCATTTTCAATTTAAACAGTAAGTCCAGTCTCAAAGTTAGGTTTTCGATTAATGCTGAAATGGTTTCTTCATTCACGCCGGTAATGCCCAAATCGGCATTCAGGCGCTGATATTCTTTATCGAGTTCTGCCAGTTGAGCCATAAAAGAATCAACCAGCAGCTTATTTTCATCGGTGACATCCAGTTGAGCCAATTCAGTGTGAAGAGCAGAGAGATAGTAATCTTCTATTTTTTTGTATTCCGGAGAAACATCGCTCAGAAATACCATACTGCCTGCCTCGGTATCAGAGGGGGTTTCCGAAGCAATTTGATTTTGTGTAGAAACCGAATTGGGTTGACGAAGCCATAAGGCTCCCAAAGCAATGAGCACAACAAAAACCGCAGCGATTTTATACCATTTATAGGAACGGGTGTGGCTCTTTTTTGTCATCGGGCCGGTATTAAAATGCTCATCTAATTTTTGGATAAAGCGCTTTTCATGTCCTTTGGGAAGCTTTTTTGGACTATCCGCAGCCGGCTTTTTAAACATATCCCTTAAGTCCTGTGCCATGATATTTTGCTTTTAGTGTTTTTTGTAATTTTTTCTTTCCACGATGTAATAAAGTGCGGGAGGAAACTGATGAAATATTCAATATCTCCGAAATCTCTTCATGGTCATAGCCTTCTATCAGAAATAACATCAGCGGATATCTGTATTTATCAGGCAGATTTTCAATTTCGGTTTTCACTTGTTCCACACTGATGTTTTCCTCTGTTTCCCAATTATCTTCGGTATCCACGGCTTCCAGAAAATGCTCATTCAATGCGGTGAGTTCCATTTTTCTGGTTTTCAATTTATCAAGGCTCTTCCGGATTACTATTTTTTTTAGCCAAGCCCCAAAGGTGGATTCTCCATTAAATTGGTGCAGCTTTGAATAAGCGGCAATAAATCCATCCTGCATGGCTTCTTCAGCATCGAAGCTATTTTTCAAAAACCTCAGGGCAATAGTGTACATTGCGCCTGAATACTGCTTATAAAGTTGCAGTTGTGCCTGGCGATCGTTTTGTTTGCAATCCGCTATCAGTTTTTCCTCAGACAATTTTTATTGGTTGGGTTTCATGCTAAAGACGAAACAAATTTAGGAATGTTGCAAAAATAGATTGGCAAGAGATTGATTTTGAGAAATAAAAATCATTTTAGATCTGAGGATAGGAATAGGTGTGCATCAGAAAACCACGTTTTTCATGGTCTCGACTTCCTTTGAAGATATCTTGGGAATTACATTTAGCTTGCCGTTATTTTCAAAAATAATCATATCGATATCTTCCAGTTTTTCAAAACCTTTTTTTCGGGCGACGGCATAGAGTTCTTCCATGGTAATCCTTTCTTTTTTCATATTTGCCTGATTGATTTCTCCTTTATAAAGCAATAAAGTGGGCTGATTCGTTACTACTTCTCTTATGGTTTTTATTCTTATGGAAAGCCATGTGATTGCGAATTGCATAAACATCAATAGAAAGAACACTAAGATTCCGTCCACCAAAGCTACATTTTTATTGAGGGCCGTTGTGGACAGCACCGACCCCAATGCAATAGTGATGACAAACTCAAAAGCGTGCATTTTAGATAAAGTCCTTTTTCCATATATACGAAGCAAAACCACTATGCCAATAAAAGCCAAAATAGTGACCACCGCACTTCTGAAAATACTTTCCCAACTTGAAAAAAATATATTGCTCATCTCTCCGGTTTTTTAAATGATGTTTAAAAATAAAACAAGAGAGTTTGCTCTATAGGGAATTGCGACTTAAAGATTCGCCAAATAACAAGGTATTAAGATTTTATACGAAAAAAGATGAAGAAAAAACCCCTCCGAACGGGTGTGTGAAGGGGGTATTATTTTTTAAAGAAAAACTACTTTCCAACGCGAAAAGAGTTTTTACACATCGTCATAATCCACTTTAATGGTTGGGGTGGTGGGATGTGCTTGACAGGTAAGAATCAAACCTTCTTCAATTTCCCCATCGGTGAGAATTTGATTTTTAGCCATTTCGGCATGACCTTCCGTTACCCGCGCGACACAGCTGCTGCAAATTCCACCCTGACAAGAATAAGGCGCATCCAAATCTTTGTCTAAAGCCGCATCCAAAATGGTGGATTTTTGAGACATCTCGAAAGTGGTTTCCTCATCATCCAAAATGATGGTTACGGTGGTGTTTCCACTCAGCTCCACGTCGATTTTACCTTCCTCGCCGGTGGTAAATAATTCGTGGTGAATGGATTCATCCGGGATGTTGTTTTCGCGCAACACATTCCCTACCGAATTTATCATTTCCTCGGGACCACAAAGATAAATTCCATAAAAGTGATGTCCTTTGAACTTGTTTTTAAGAATAAAGTTCACTGTGCTTTTTTCAATACGTCCAAAAAAAGAATCCGGATTTTTGGCTTGGCTGTAAACAAATTCTACAAAGAAACGATGTGAGAATTCGGATTGTAAGGCCAATAACTCTTTGAAAAACATAGTTTCTTGTGGGGTTTTATTGCCATAAACCAACACAAATTTGCTGTGTTCCTCTTCTTCTAAGGCAGTTTTTATGATGGAAAGCACGGGAGTAATTCCACTTCCGGCCACAAATGCCGCATAATATTTATGCGAGGGCGAAGCGGGCTCGGGATTGAAAACAAATTTCCCTTCCGGAGGAAAAACTTTCAGGACATCGCCCGGTTTTAACCGATTGTTGGCAATGGGCGAAAAAAGTCCACCTTCCACTTCTTTAACCCCAATTCTTAATTCCCCACTTTTTCGCGAAGAACAAATGGAATAGGATCTACGGATTTCCTCTCCGTTTATCTCGTGCTTAATAGTAAGATATTGCCCTGCTTTAAAGGCGAACTCGCCGGCCAAATGTTCCGGCACATCAAAGGATATACTCACTGCTCTCGGGGTTTCCCGTACGATTTCCTTGATGGCCAGCGAATGAAAGTTCTGCATGCTGAAAATTTCTGCAAAAATACGCGATTTAGCCCGAATTTACGAATATTCTTTAAGGCTTTTCCCCAAACACTAAGCTCGGTTTTCTTTCTTAAATCGGGAAATATACTGTAATACCTAATTTATTTATGCATGAGGATTTTTTTTTATCTTTGTCCTGATAAATCCAGAAAAATGGCAGGGAATAATCTGTATAAAGGCAGTCTATCCACTATCATTCTGAAGTTGTTGCAGGAGAATGAGAAAATGTACGGATATGAAATTACTCAAAAAGCAAGAGAAATTTCCGGAGGAAAGTTGAAAATAACTGAAGGAGCATTATATCCCGCTTTACATAAATTGGAAGCTGAAGGATTATTGGATATCGAAATGGTTCGGGTGGACAATCGTGTTAGAAAATATTATAAACTCACCGAAAAAGGGACTCGCGAGACAGTCAATAAACTTTTGGAGTTGGAAGATTTTCTCGCTACTCTCCGACAAATAATCAATCCTAAACCGGATTTTGCATAATGAAAAAATTATCTCAGGAAAATATTGAATTTATCAGCACCTATTTGCAGAAATCAGGGGTCGATTATTTCGATATCAGGATGGAAATGACAGATCACGTTGCCAGCGAAATTGAAAATCGGATGAAGAAAGGGGACAGGCATAGCTTTTATTTGATTTTTAAAGAGTATATGCAACAACACAAAATCCATTTGCTCAAAAATTACGAAGGTTTCAAAAGAATGATCTTTAAAAGAGTGATGATTCAGACCGGTCATAATTTATTTCATTCAAAAGTCTTGGCCTTTGTTTTATTGATTTTAGTAGGGGTAAATATATTTCCCGGTTTTTTTTCCGGGTATTGGTCGGTGATTCACATGAGCTTCACAGGAATTCTTTTCTTGTTTTATTTTTTGCCTTATTTTATTTCAGATAAGGACAAACATTCCCGTTCTCATTTCTTGTTGGTGGGATTGGCGGTTTTTAATTACTTCACCTTCAATACTTTACATTTTGAAAAAACAACCGAAGACCCTGTTTTGTGGGGGGTGGTAATTTTGTGCTGGATCAATGCGGCCATTTTAAAATCTTTCTTTGATGTGAAGAAACATTATAAAAGACACTTTCAGAAGATATGAGAAAAGTAACCGCCGAGGAAGTAGAAAAATTGTACGAATTCACAAGGAAACACTACGTGGAATATTATGATTTGCAAATGGAGTTGGTAGATCATCTGGCCAATGGCATGGAAGCACGTTGGAAGGAAAATCCTAAAATGGATTTTGAGGAAAACCTCCGACTTGAATTTAAAAAATTTGGGGTGTTCGGCTTTTCCGACGTGATTGAGAAGCGCACCCGATCTTTGAATAAAAAATATTATAAACTGATTTGGCGGGAAACCTTACTGGTGTTGAAACAGCCGAGAACCCTCTTTTTCCTGGGTCTTTCCCTGATACTTTTCAAATTTATAGCAAGTATAAACCACGGATTTTACTATTTGTCTGGGGTCACTCTTATACTGTTTTTTTATTATTTCATCGTCTTTATAAAACATCAAAATAATCGTCCCAAAAAGAAGCAAAGATTTTTTTTAGAAGAACTTATACATTCAGCGGGAGGAGCATTTAATTTATTTTTGATTCCTTATTATGCCACGAATATTCTTTTTTCTCCTCATCTGGGAAACATAGAAAATACGTATGGTCAGTGGTTTATGGCGTTTTTGATAAGTGCTGCTTTCTTGCTGGCATATGTGGGCTTGCATATCCTTCCCCAAAAGAAAAATCAATTCCTGAAAGAAGTTTATCCCGGTATGCAGATTGATTCTTGATTTTCTCTTTAGCCCTAAAAACGGCAGGAATTTTGTAATATTAATTCGAAATCTAATGGTTTACTAAAATGGGTCTCGCATCTTGTGAAATGAATATGAAAAAACACCTCAATCTTTTTTTGTGGATACTATCGATCGGATTAGTTTCCTGCTCTTCGGATGAACCTTCAAACCCATCCCATCCTTCGGAGGAGTTTCTTCCTGCGGATTCCACGATGAATGTTTCTTACGGAAACCATCCTCAACAAGTTTACGATATTTATTTGCCGAAAGGTCGTTCCTCGGAATATACAAAAGTGGCTATCCTGATTCATGGCGGCAGTTGGACCGGAGGCGACAAATCCGATATGAATATTTTTATTCCGTTGATGCGAGAGAAGTTTCCCCACCACGCTATTGTGAATATGAATTATGTCCTGGCTACTGCCGAAAACCCCGCTTTTCCGCACCAGTTTTTGGATGTGGGACGGGTTATTGAACAGTTGGAAACCAAAAAAGAAGAATTACAGATTTTCCCGGAATTTGGTTTGGTGGGTGTGAGTGCCGGCGGTCATCTTTCACTGCAATACGATTATGTTTATGACACGGATGATCGGGTGAAAATGGTTTGTAGTATTGTGGGCCCTACCAATCTTACCGATTCTTATTATCAAGATGAAACCTGGATTGATGCTTATTATCCGGTTCTGATCGATGAATCGGCGTATCCCGAAAACACGGATTATGCAGCAAGCATTAGTCCGGCTTTGCAGGTTTCTGCCGATAGTAGTCCTACAATTATGTTTTATGGAAACCAAGATACATTGGTACCCATTTCCAATGCCTACTTTTTAGAATCCAAACTGATAGAATTTTCTGTTCCTCATCAACTGTCAGTTTATGATGGCGGCCATCTCTTCGACTGGAGCACGACGAATTTTGAAGATATGGAAACCAAGTTGACTTCCTTTATTGAAACACATTTTGAGGTAGCTATCCCTCTGGAATAACCTTAGAAATCTGAGGTGGACATCTCTTGGTGCTTATCTCAGCAAGAGAATAAGTACACATAATGAAATCGTGAAGTTGATATTGGAATTTTTTTATTTGTTTGTCCCGGATTTACGAATTCCAATTCACCTGCTTCCCATCTCATTTTAAAACAAAAAATCAATAAGTTTGTAGCGCTTATTTGAATAATCTTAGTCCATGCACACTCTTCATTTCAAACGCTTTCTCTCTTTTGAATGGAAACAATTCAAACGTTCCTCATCTTTTCAAAAAGGGATTGCCATCAAGATTTTATTGATTTTTGCAGCGATTTATTTTGGGGTTTCGTTTCTATTTCTTGGAATTGGTGCTTATTTTTTGATTGAAGAAACCCTGCCCGGACAAGATCCTTTGGAAGTGGTGAACAATTATTTGGTGTATTGGGTCATCGCTGATTTAGTTACTCGTTTTTTCCTGCAACAACTGCCGGTAATGAACATCAAACCTTTTATGATTATTCCCATAAAACGGAGCACCAGCATTCATTATCTTTTGGGTAAAACGGCAATTTCCTATTTCAATTTTTTGCCGCTTTTCTTTTTTCTGCCGTTTTCTGTGGTGTTGATTTTTGAGGGATACGCACCTCTGAACGTGATTTGCTGGTTTCTTGCAATGGGGTTTTTAACTTTTTCATGGAACTTTCTCAATTTTCTGCTCAACAAAAATAACCGGGTATTCTATTTGCTGGTCAGCTTGCTTTTTGTGCTTTTTGGGTTGGAATATTTCGAGATTTTTGCCATTTCCGAACCCGTGGGACTATTCTTTAACGCCCTCTACGAAAAGCCATACGGAATACTAGCTCCCCTGCTTTTGTTGATCCTGCTCTACAGAAAAAACTATCAATTTGTGCGAAAAGGTTTTTATCTGGATGATACGATTCGAAAAAAAACCAAAATCGCCAAAACCACCGATTTGAGTTGGGTGAATCGGTTTGGGGATATCGCCCCTTTTTTAAAAAACGATATCAAACTGATTTCTCGTAATATCCGACCACGCCAAGTGGTGCTCCTTTCTTTTGTATTTCTGTTTTATGGATTGATTTTTTACACCCAAGACACCTATCGAAATATGCCCGGATTTATCGCTTTTGCTTCCATTTTTGTAACGGGAGGATTCTTATTAACCTTTGGACAACTTGTGCCTTCTTGGGACAGCGAATATTACAAACTCCTGATGAGTCAAAATATTTCCTATCGAAAATACCTCGAATCAAAGTGGTATTTGATGGTGTTTGCCACCGTGGTTTCCTTTATTTTGGCGACCCCTTATATTTATTTTGGATGGGAAATTTTTGGGATGATTGCTGCCGGAGCTTTTTTCAATATAGGCTTAAACTCGTTTATCACTTTATTTGGAGGAGCGTTGAATCGCCAGCCTGTGGAACTGAATGTAAAATCAAAAGCTTTTTCCAACACTCAGAGCTTTAACCCCACGCAGCTTCTGATTGCTCTTCCAAAAATGCTCGGTCCAATCTTAATTTTTTATATTCCTTACAAGCTGGTCAATTTTGAAACAGGATTGATTGCTTTGACCATGAGCGGCGTGTTGGGAGTTGTTTTTAAAAACTTTTTTCTCAACCAAATCGAAAAAATTTATCAGAAAGGAAAATATAAGACCATTGCAGCCTTTAACGAAAAGAAATAGGTTGCTTACCTTTACGAAATTAATTTGCATGGCAAATGAAATTTATCCGGAATTCAAATACTAATCTCTCTAAACCCATTTCATGTTCTCCAATCCGATAATCTGGGATCCCCCAACAGGAATCGACCTCGGGCTCCTCACTATTCGTTATTATAGTTTGATGTACCTCGTGGCTTTTGCCCTAGGTTGGTATATCATGAAAAAAATATATGTCCGAGAGGGCATCGCCAAGGAAAAACTCGATCCTTTGTTTATTTATACTGTTTTGGCCACACTGATTGGGGCTCGCTTAGGACACGTTTTTTTTTATCAGTCGGAACTACTTTACGAAGATCCCCTTTCCATCATCTTGCCTTTCCGGTTCAGCCCCGAATTTGAATTCACCGGTTTCCGTGGTTTGGCAAGTCATGGTGCTGCCATTGGGATAATTATCGCCATGTATCTCTACAGCAAAAAATATATGGAAGGAAAACGCAAAAACATGCTTTGGATTTTGGATCGGGTCGTGATTCCCGTGGCGATTGGTGGGGTTTTTATCCGCTTGGGGAATTTTATGAATTCAGAAATAATCGGTAAACCTACTCAAGGAGATTTTGGAGTGGTGTTCGTTCAGCTGGGAGAAAATTTCCCACGACATCCTGCACAGCTGTACGAAGCTTTCTGTTATATTTTGGTATTTGCCATCCTATGGGGAGTCTATTGGAAAACCAATAAACGCCGGCAACTCGGTTTCCTTTTTGGGCTTTTCCTTATTCTGTTGTGGACCGTGCGTTTTTTAATAGAATTTGTAAAAGAAGCTCAAGTGGTTGAACGCGCCTCATGGGAAATCAATACGGGTCAATGGTTGAGTATTCCTTTTATTCTAATTGGATTATTTCTGGTAATATGGTCAGAAAAGAAAAAAAATAAAATTATCGATACCCCCGAAAAAACCAATTAACACACCTCATTAATTATTTTGAATAATGAAAACGAAACAATTTTTATATCTCTTTCTTTTTAGTGCGCTTGTGTCATGCAAAAACGGAACTCCAAAAAAGTCTATTGAAACTGCAGAGCCGCAGTTTACCAAAGAAGCGGAATTATTTTTTGTAAAAAGTGAAGGTGATACCTTGGAGATGCATTTTGATATTGAGTTGGCCAAAACCGAATTTGAGCAAACCACCGGCTTGATGTATCGAAAAAGTATGAAAGCAAACCGGGGAATGTTGTTTATCTATGAAAATGAACGCCCACGAGGAGGTTTTTATATGAAAAACACCTACATCTCCTTGGATTTAATCTATATCGATGCTGAACAAAAAATTGTGGATTTCAAGGAAAACACCGAACCTTTCAACGAAAAACCCGTGCCTTCATCCGCTCCCGCACAATATGTTTTGGAAGTAAACGCCGGCACGGTGGCCAAATTGGGTTTAGAAATCGGAGATAAAGTTGTTTTTAAAGGAGTGTAAGAGAAATTCAGGTAATAAAAAAAACCGCTTTTCGAAGCGGTTTTTTTTATGGGTTAGGTGGATGAAAATTATTCAAAGACCTGTGTGTCACCCAATTTTGAATCGCGGGCATTTAAAACAATTCCATTTCCATCCAACACGAAAACAGCAAAGCTTATGTTGGAAGAATTGGAAACATTACTCGGAATCGTATCATCAAAATTCAAGCTGTAAACTTGCCCTTCTCCGGTATCAGCAGATGGAATAGCTTCTCCCAAGAGGTTTGCTCCAGTCAAGGAAGCTCTGAGCACGTGGTTGTGCTCATAATTTTTGATGATGGAAACTCCACCGAAATATGAGGTGTAATTAACTTGATCGTGAATAATTCCATCTTCAAGAACATAGACCACCAATTTCAGGTTTTCTGCGGTGAAATCCTTTAAAAATTTGATATCCACATCCAAATCAAGGTTGCCGCCATTTAAATTAGAAGTCATTTTAATTCCCACATCAGCATTGCTTCCAATATATTGATAAGCTTGACTCAAATTACTGGGTTCGGGATATTTCCAACTGGCGTCGCGATCAAGCATTGCAAAAGGATAGCCGGATAAACCCACTTGATTTTCTAAAACAGAAGCATTATAAGTATAAGGGTCATATCCATAGGCGGAAGGATTGGATTTTTGAAATCTGTGAATTCCTATCATCACCATATCTTCGGTTTGATTTGCCAGATTTTCTAAAGCATACATCACCCGTGGGCAATATCCACACCAAGTTCCTGTGAAATCTTCAATCAATATACGTTTGGTAAATTTCACATCAAAGATTTTCGTCTCGCTGGTATAGGTTTCTCCATCTTTATCATAAACCGCATACGCCTCGATAGATCCGGCGGTAGTAGTAGTAAAAATATTATCAGTCAATGCGGTGTCGTCCACATAAATGGTACTTTCATCTGTGATATCTTTTCCTGTGTTATCCACCACAGTGAAAATAAAATCATCATTAATAGCTACCACATTGGACTGAGCAGAAATAGTAATTGTAGTGGTAGTTCCTTCTCCTTTCACCACTTCAATACTGATAGTTTCACTGGTAAGATCGCCATATTGGGCTTTTACGGAATAGGTGCCCACGACCGGCGGTTGAAAGGTATTACCTTCAATGGCATCGTCATTAACTAAAATAGTGGATTCGGAGGTGACATCCTGACCATTATCCCCTTTTACGGTAAAAGTGAGGGATTGGCCAAATTCAATAGTGGATTGCTCTGCAGTTATGCTGATAGAAGAAATGCCTTCTTTTGAATCATCACTACTGCAAGCCACAAATAACATGCTTACAAAAAGCAAAAATAGTTGAGGGTTAATTGATAATTTCATGTTTCTATGATTTAGGGGTTGTTAAAAAGAGGTGCAATTTAATGATTTTTCATTAGTTATAAAATGTTGAACCGTTATCCTGTTTTTTTGAATGTGAAAAACTACACCAAAAAAAAGCTCCTTATGGATTTTATTTGTTCAATAGATATAATATGCTTTTTTTTGTAAATCTAAAAATCATATCAAATGAAAAAAATTGCTTTTTTAATATTTGTGAGCATGAGTGTCCTGACTTTTGCTCAAAATAAGGTACCCAATATTACTCTGACAGATTTAGAAGGAAAACGGGTGAACATTCAGGAAATGACTTCAAAAGACCATGTAACCGTATTGAGTTTTTGGGCAACATGGTGTATGCCTTGCCTAAAAGAACTGGATGCTATCAGTAAAGTATATCCTCAATGGAAAGAAGAAACGAATGTGGAAATCATTGCCGTTTCTACCGATGATTCCCGAACGGTAAAACGCGTAAAACCAATGATCAACGGAAAAGATTGGGATTACACCATACTTTTGGATACAAACCACGATTTAAAACGTCGTTTCAATATCACTACGATTCCCCATGTGGTGGTGGTAAAAAACAACACCGTTATTTATAGGCATTCAGGATATGTTCCCGGAGCCGAAAATGAACTCTACGAGATAATAAAAGAGAATTCAAATTGAAAAAACTAATAATTTTTTTCGGCTTGCTTGGGTGTATTACCGTCCAAGCTCAGGATAAAGGGTATTTTTCCGGAGGTTTTGAATCCAATTTCAAATGGTATAATGATGATGTGAAAACCGGAGATTTCCCGGAAGAGGAACATGTGAGATCCAATAATTATCTCAAACTGGATTATACCTACAATAAATGGGCTGCCGGAATCCAATTTGAATCCTACCTGCCTCAACCGCTTTTAAGTTATTCCCCAACCCTGGATGATACCGGAGTGGGAACTTTCTATGCAGAATATAGAGGAGAAAACCTCAGAATTACTGCCGGTCATTTTTATGAACAATTTGGAAGTGGATTGATTTTGAGATCATGGGAAGATCGCCAATTAGGCCTTAATAATGCTTTAAGGGGAGGAAGAATTATTTATAATATTGCCAGCATAGAACTGACAGCCCTATATGGGTAACAAAGAGAGGGCTTTAAGGTTTCTGATGGACACATATTTGGTTTTGATACCGAAATTGATCTGACGGATCTACTGAAAAAAGAATCTTTTGACTTAGGATTGGGGTTAAGCTATGTGGGAAGATATGAAGAAATCGATAGCCTTCCCCTAAACCGGGAACCCAATTTTGAAGAACTGACCAACGCTTTTTCCGGAAGATTGGATTTTTATAAAGATAATTTTTATGCCTCTGCAGAATACGTGTTCAAAACAGAAGATGCTATTGTAGAACGTATTCCGGGACAAGAAGCCACAATCAATAATACTTTTATCGAACCGGGAAATGCGGTACTCTTAAATTTGGGATATACCAATGTTGGACTGGGAATGAATGCTACCTTCAGACGAATGGAAAACATGTCTTTTTATTCTGAAAGAAAATCTTTTGGAGACCTCGAAAACCCAAATATAAATACGGTAAATTATATTCCTGCTCTTACCAAACAACATGATTACCTGCTAAGTAATATTTATGTATATCAAGCACAGCCCAGCATTACCCTATTTCGACCGGACTTGCAGAAAGTGGGTGAAATCGGAGGGCAATTTGATTTATATTACACCTTTAAAGAAAATTCCGCTCTCGGAGGAGAATACGGAACCGACTTAGCTTTTAATGCTTCCTATTATGCGAATTTAAAAGGAGATTTTGATAGTGCGAACAGGGATTATCAAGTAGATTTTTTAGGCTTTGGAGATAAATATTTTTCCGACATAAGTATCGAGATTAAAAAACAATTGGGTAGTAAATGGAAGACAATTTTCACCTATATCAATCAATACTACAATAAAAAACTCGTAGAAGAAACTACCGGAATTGTGAAGACAAATATCGGTATTGCTGAAGCAACCTATAAAATAAACGAAAAGCGTTCCCTGAGATTTGTCGCACAGCATTTATGGACAGAAGACGATAAAAAAAATTGGGCAGCAGGGGTTGTGGAGTTTAATCTAAATCCGAGGATTTCGGTGTTTGTTTCTGATATGTATAACTACGGGAATGATAATGAAAATCACCAAATACACTTCTATAGCGTGGGGGGAAGCTTTACCAAAGGAGCAGCAAGAGTGGCTGTAAATTATGGGCGTCAACGCGGTGGTGTAGTTTGCGTGGGAGGGGTATGCCGTGTCGTTCCTGAAAGTACCGGACTTTCGGTGGATCTTAGCTTTGCATTTTAAAATCAGAGATGCTTTGAAAAGGCTAATGAGATGGATATTAAAAAAAATGCCTTGTAAGTTATAGCTCTATTTCTGCAACTGCTTTGTTTATATTAGGAAACCAAAACTCAAAACCTTTTTCTTGAATTTTTTCGCTGGACACTAATTGACTTGAAAGTGCGATTTCACCCATTTCGCCCATAAGGGTTTTTATCAAAATAGCAGGGATTTTTGGTAGCCATAACGGTCTTTTTAGGTGCTTGGCGATGGCCTGATTGAGTTCTTTGTTATTCACCGGATGGGGCGCAACGGCATTATAAACTCCTTCCAATTCGGAAGAATCGGGGCTGATTAATCCCAAAGCAAAAAGATACATCCGCGCCAGATCATCGAGGTGAATCCACGATTGCCATTGCCTTCCCGAGCCCAGTGGAGCACCCACATATAATTTTACCGGCAGCCGCATTAAAGGATAAGCTCCACCGTCTTTGCTCAAAACTATTCCTGTGCGAAGTTTTGCCACATCAATGGCTAAATTTGAAAATCGGTCGGCAGCAGCTTCCCATTTTTTGACGACCTCGGTCAAAAAACCAGATTTGGCTACTGCTTCATTTTCGAAATAAAGTTTTTCATAAGAACTCGGATAAATCCCCACCGCGCTGGCAGAAACTAAATTCCTGACTTGATGGGGGTGGTCTTGCAAAGTTTTGTAGAGCAGGTTTAAGGAATCAAGGCGGCTATCCAAAATTGTTTTTTTATATTTTTTGGTCCACGGCCTAAAAAGATTTGCTCCCGCAAGATTAATAATTGCGCTTACGCCGTCCAAACAGGCTACATCGATTTCTCCGGCTTTTGGATTCCAGTAAAAACCCTGATAATCGTGTTGTTTTTCCAATTTTTCACGGGAATGGGTCAGATAATTTATTTCGATTTCTTTTCGCGCACAAAATTCCCGGATTTTGGAGCCTACCAAACCTGTGGCTCCGGTAATCAATATCCGCATTTTTTTCCTTAAAGATACAATCGAATTTTATTTCCTAAATCCCTTTTAGAAAAGCTTTAACGAAGATTTACTCATTTAAAAGTCCGGCTTTTCTACTTAGCTTTCACAAGTTTTTTTTAGAAGCGCGAAGCATTTCCCTTTTTCCGGGTGGACCGGGAAGCCGTTCCACCAAAAAACCCACTTCTTGCATAGCACGGCGGACATTTCCTTTGGCGCAATAAGTGGTCAAAACACCTCCTTTATTTAGCGCGTTGTGCATTTTTTTAAATATTTCGACCGTCCATAATTCAGGTTGTACGCGTGGATTGAACGCATCAAAATAGATTAAATCATATTTTTCTCGATCGGTAATGTCCTGAAATTTTTTTTCCAATTTGAGAAGATTGAAATAGGCACTGATTTGATGATTTTTTTCCCACGAAAGTGCGTGAAGCTTATGATAAATTTCTGCGTGGGCTTTCTCAGAAACAAATGAGGTGTAATTTAGTTTTTTTACCTCAGATAAGGGAAGAGGAAAGGCTTCCAGGGAAGTAAATTCGGTTTTCACCTTTTCTCTTTCGGCTTTTAGATAAGTAAGAAATGCATTTAGCCCCGTTCCAAATCCCAGCTCGAGGATTTTTATCTGTTTATTTTTTTCTTTCTGATGTTGAAGGTATTCCCAACCTTGCCTCAAAAAAACATGTTGTGCTTCTTGAATTGCGCCATGTTTGGAATGGTATTGTTCATCCCATTCAGGTAGATAAATCGACGAGGATCCATCGGCAGTCAGGATGATTTTACGTTTCAAAAGTGGTTGATTTTAGGGAGGATCAATGAAAAGTATAGCTTTACAAAAATAACAAAAAATACCCCGGTTTTTTGCCGGGGTAAGTAAAATTATATTGGAAACTGACTGAAAGATCTTCTGCAGATTTCCGGAAAGTACGATTTTTATTTTTCCACTAAAACCCCATCAGCAGTGAAGGAGAGGGTGAGTTCAGGCTCGGTAATGGCCGCGATTTCTTCCTCGCTTTTACCGGCATCTTCAGCATAATGTTTCAATGCATCAACGGAAATTTCTTTTAAATAGGCTTTTCCTTGCATGATGACTTCTTTATTCTCAATATCCATGGGAACAAAAAAAGCGTAATCTTTAAAGTCCACTCGAGCAAGTTCGTCTTCATCGAGTTCCACCTTCATCCAGCATCCTTTCTTTTTACATACCGAAGAAACTTCAGCAACAAATTTTACGTCGAGCGTATCGCCGAGCTTCATATCTTGATACATTTCATGCATAGCGGCAGAAGAAACTGCATCAGCGGAGGTGATTTTTTCGCCAAACGCCAAATAGCCGTCAAGATCATTGGAGTTATCGACTGAAATTTCTTCTTCCGGTGCGACCTCCTCGGCAACTTCCGGTTTTTGTTCCTTTTTGTTTTGTTCGCCACAGGCAAATAGCGCCAATGCAAAAACAGCAATCAATACCTTTTTCATGGGGTTGTTATTTTTTATTTCGGCAAATATAAAATTTTCCTGTTTACCATTGGCAATTTCAGAACAACTACTTAATATACACCGTTTTCTTGTTCACAAATTCTTTGATACCATATACTGAGAGTTCACGCCCATAACCCGAAATTTTAGTCCCGCCAAAGGGTAGTCGCGGATCGCTTTTCACCAGTTCATTCACAAAAACCGCTCCGTCATCAAAAATAGGCGTCATCGCTTTTGCGCGTTCCATGTCTCGTGTAAATAGGGAAACCCCGAGGCCAAAATCGGATTTGTTAACTAAATCCACCGCTTCCAAATCAGTTTTGAAAGGCATAGCTGCCATAAGCGGTCCAAATGTCTCTTCAGTAAAAATGGGCATTTTTTTCTTAACATTGATGACCACCGTAGGCTCAAAATAGGCTTTTTTCCTTTTTCCGCCCAACACAACCTTGGCTCCCATTTCTTTAGAAATTTTCAGTTGTTCTTCCAGTTTTTTTGCGAGGTCTTTTCGTGCCATTACACCGATATAGGTGTCTTCCTCCAGCGGATTGCCACTTTTTAATTCCCGGGTTGCAGTGATGAATTTTTCTAAAAATTCTTCAAAAATAGATTCGTGTACGAGAAGGCGTTTCCCTGCAATACAGCTTTGCCCGGTATTTTGAAATCTTGCTTGCACGCAGGTTTGAACGGTTTTTTCGATATCTGCATCTTCAAAAACCACCAGCGCATTGCTGCCGCCGAGTTCTAACACTGTTTTTTTGATTTCGCTACCCGCAATTGCAGCCACTGTTTTTCCGGCGGATTCACTTCCGGTAAGGGTTACGGCTTTTATTCGTTTATGGCGAATGCTGTGTTCGGTTTTTTTATGGTTCATAATAAGGTTCTGAAAACAGCCCTCGGGAAATCCTGCTTCTAAAAAAGCGGCTTGAATATTTTCTGCAGATTGAATGACGTTTCCGGCGTGTTTCAAAACCCCCACATTGCCGGCCATCAGAGCTGGGGCAGCAAACCGAAATACTTGCCAAAATGGATAATTCCATGGCATAATCGCTAAAATGACCCCGAGCGGGTCAAAGCGCACATAGGATTTTTTTGCTTCGGTTTCGAAGTATTGTTTTTGAAGGTGTTCCTCGGCATTTTTGGCGTAATATTCGCATACCCAAGCACATTTTTCCACTTCGGCAATGGATTGAGAGATGGGTTTTCCCATTTCTAAGGTGATGGTTTTTGCGTATTCTTTTTTATTTTTTTTCAATACGCCGGCGAGGTTCATCATCAGTTTGGAGCGTTCTGCAAAAGCAGTATGCCTCCAATTTTCAAATGTTTTATCGGCAATTTTCAGCTTTTTATTTACCTCTGATTTAGTAAGTTCGTTAAACTTTGCCAGTTCCTCTCCCGTATAAGGGTTTATGGATTTTACCATGTTGTTTGTGATTGATATTTTAGATTCCTTAGAGCTAAATTCTGAACTTGACTCCCAAATTACAAAAAAAAGCTAAAATACTTCATTTAGAAGAAAGCCGGTCTTGACTTAAGATGATTTTAACCTGAGAGAATAAATCCATTCGATACAAAAAATCACTGTTGAAAACTCGTTCAAAAGTCTTTTTGAGTCGGCTGATTTCTTGTCGAAGAATTCGTAATTTTAATAAAACCAAATTTCATGAACCAGCGCGATTTACAATTAATTTCTTCCCGCCCCGAAATTCCTTCGGCAAAGGTGGGAGAAAACATGACCGATGACGAGTGTTTCCAAAACAGAACCTTAAGACCGGTTGTAAAAATGCAACGGGATTTGTTATTGGCAGCTTTTCGCAATTACATCCAAAAACACAAAAACGTTTTTTATGATTTGTCAATTGAAAAACGCATGGATTATGTAGAAAATGCCATCAACAAGGATATGAAGTTTCGCAACAGCCTTAAAGGAATGGTTATCGGTCAGTTCACGTTGGATGAATATGCCGACTATATTCGGAATTCCTCAGCGCTGAACAAACGCATGATGGGCATTGTGAAGGAAAATATCTGGGAAAATATCCAGTTACTCGAAGCAGCACAAGCGTATTGAAAACCCGATTAGGATTGCTGCGGCAAAGCTCATCAAGGTGCCAATCAGCACATATTCGGTTTGTTTGCGGGCTCCGGAGTTGCTTTTGTCGCCAAAACGCAAAATAGATTTGGCGGCAATCAAGAAGCCTATCGCCGAAAAATTACCCATCAATATAAAAGTGAGTACCAGCACCCGCTCAAAAATTCCGATGTAACGCCCTGCGGCTTTTAAACTCATTTCCCCGGGAATACTCTCGATTTCACTTTGCCAACGTTCGGTGGCTTTGCCAATCATAAAACCTGCAGGAAAGATCACCAACAAATATCCCACAAGAATGGCCAATAATTTTGGAGAATTGCCAAGACTTTCAAGATATCTCCCGATGTGAGCGAAACCTTCCACCAAATAAAGCCATGCCAACACAATTATTATAAAGTGAAAAAACTGGTCCAACAAGAAAATCCGAAGATTATCCTTATTGGAATTGAGTTTCCATAAATCGATAAAAAAATGGGTGATGCTGATAAAAACCGGGACAATCCATCCGCTCCAGTCTTGTAAGAAAACGTAGGTCAATAATCCGGCAAGTAAGGCGTGAACATACAAATGCCGGGATTTAGTTTTATGCTGACGTTTTTGCCGAATCCAAGAAGAAGGCTGCAGCACAAAATCGGTGAGGATGTGTGCGAGCAATAATTGCATAAAAATGATTATTTCCATGTTCATTACCGAAGTTTTTTGGAGATGACTTCCTCATATCGTTGAAGCAGTTTGGAAACGGCCTCCCAGCCACTGGCTTTTTTTCGGGAATTGACCGCCGCCTGACTAATGCCTATTTTCTCGGCAATCTGTGTTTCCGTCATGTCTTGCAGAAGGTAATAAATGGTTTCTGCCGCTGCGATGGACCAACGTTCAGTCATTAAATCGAAAAACTTAAAATGCACTTCAAACTCATGATTCAGGTCCTCATTTTCAGTTTTTAGGCTTGTTTTTTGTTGCTTTTGCTTCATGGCATCGAGGCTTCTTCCCGAAAATAAAAAGGCTTCGCCGCCGGCTTCCTTCAGATTTTCAGGAACTTTATCGATATTTCCGATTCCGAGTGCCATGCGAAAATCTACCATTCGGGAACGGGAAGTCTTGTTCTTTTTCAGATTTATTTTATTGACCGCACTTTTCAGCAAAAAGGCAACTTCCAAGGCTTTTTCTACGTCTAAAACCAGACCTTGAAAGCTGTCACCCCGATAAATTTCAAAAAAAACCCGTTTTTTTCCATACGTATATTGAAGAAAATCAAATTCCTTCTTCAAAAGTTCCCGCACCTGACTGAGCGCTCTACTCGTCAGCTTAGTAGAATCGATAATATCGGTGGTAAGGACGGCTGCCAACATAATCTAAGGTGTAAAAAATATAAGGCTGTAGGCTTATAAAATGTAAATATAAGGCTAAAAGCTTATAATTTCCTAATTAAAAGAAAGTTATTTCTTTGTACTTATTTCTAATTCCTTAAAAAGCAAGCTCGTATATTTGTGTGGATGGGGTGGAGTGGGGAAATAATTGCAAGAAGAAATCCATACCTGATTTTATGACCACCGGCCAAAAGTTTTTAAAACGCAGTTTCGATATCCTTGCTTCGTTTATAGGCTTGGTTATTTTTTTCCCATTTATTTTCTTAATCGCTTTTGTGGCTTTTTTAGATACCAAAGCCAACGGGTTTTATTCTGATTTCCGAATCGGACGCAAAGGCAAAGCTTTTCGAATGTACAAAATAAGAAGCATGCGCAAATCCCCACATTTTCCACCTACCTCGATTACCACCTCCGCGGATTCGCGAATTACCCCTTTTGGTCGTTTTTTGCGTACAACCAAAATGGATGAATTGCCTCAATTATGGAATGTGTTAATCGGAGATATGAGTTTTGTAGGCCCTCGTCCGGATGTGCCCGGTTTTTCCGATAAATTGCAAGGCGAAGACCGCATCATCCTTTCTATTCGTCCCGGAATTACCGGTTCTGCAAGCTTAGCATTTCGTAATGAAGAACGCCTTCTTGCACAACAACCCGATCCCGAAAAATACAACCGCGAAATAATCTGGCCCGAAAAAATACGCCTCAATAAAGCCTATATTCAGAACTATTCTTTTGGAAGAGATATGAAAATTATTTGGGATACAATTTTTTTTGTGAATAAGAAATAATTAAATGAACCGGAATGGCTCGAGAACTTTGATTACTCAAAAAATGAAAAAAAAATGACAAGCACAGCTTCACAAAGCATTTGGAAAACAAACAAAAAAACTTATCTTTGCAGCCTCAAAAAAGCAATTATGCTTTGTTGAAATCCTCGGCCTCGTGGCGCAACTGAATAGCGCATCTGATTACGGCTCAGAAGGTTCCAGGTTTGAATCCTGGCGAGGTCACCA
>CAYPGZ010000006.1:0-16292 GCA_964410335.1 uncultured Flavobacteriaceae bacterium
TTTCCAGGAATTATGAATCCATTCCGCGGTTTTCCCTTCTTCAATTTGTTTTTGAAGAGCTTCTGTTCCCGCAAGTTTTGTGAAAAAAGGAGTGAAAAACTCTTCCTGGTTTTTGGTATTTTGATAAGCTTCGATTAACCATTCTAAATTGATTTGAGAGAGTCTTGGGGTAGTCTGAAGATTTTTTCCAAAACATTTCTTACCCTCATGCTTTGGGTGTTTAGCGCCTTCATTGGGTTCCGGAATAAAGTTGAAAGGGTATTTTTCTTTATCCAAATAAGGAGAACCAAAAACCTGAAATTGCATATTTGTACCACGTCCTGCACTTACGTTTGTCCCTTCAAAAAAACAGAGACTGGGATAGAGATTAATGGATTTATCATTGGGAAGGTTAGGTGAAGGTTTGATGGGAAGATGATAGGGTTTTTCACGCTGATAATTTATCATTTTAATGATTTTCAAATCGGCTTGAATTCCATTTTTCAACCAATTTTCACCATTTATCATTCGCGCGTATTCCCCAATGCTCATTCCGTGCACCACGGGAATCGGATGCATTCCCACAAAACTTTGATGCTCCATTTCCAAAATAGGTCCGTCAACATAATGTCCATTGGGATTGGGGCGGTCTAAAACGAGAATCGGGATTTTTTGTTCAGCACAGGCCTCCATGACATAATGCAAAGTGGAAATGTAAGTATAGAACCGGAGTCCCACATCCTGAATATCAAACACAAGAATATCCACATTTTCCAGTTGTTCTGCGCTAGGCTTTTTGTTATTTCCATAAAGCGATATGAGGGGAAGACCGGTTTTTATATCCACTCCATCCTTAACGATTTCGCCTGCGGAAGCTTTCCCACGGAAACCATGTTCGGGTGAAAAAACTTTGGTGATATTAATTCCGAGAGACAAAAGAGAATCCACTAAATGGGAATGAGAAGTTTTTTTAGATGCATTTTTTCCACTGTAATTTTTAAATATCACCGACGTTTGATTGCCTACGATGGCTACTTTTTTATTTTTTAATAAAGGCAAATACTTTTCGGTTTGATTTGCTCCAACGCTGATTTCAAACGGTTTTTCGGGGGGGAGAAGATCCTGTGTGGAAGATGTCTTGCCGTTCCCACAAGAAAAACTTATTGTAGCAATCAATATTAATGTATTTTTGAGGCAAGTGTAAATCATATCTTTTGAATTTCGAGTTTTTTGTTTCCAAACGCCTAATAGGGTCTAAAGATTATAAAAATAGTATTTCCGCACCGATAATAAAAATCGCAGTGGGGGCAATTGCTATTGGCATTGTGATGATGCTCGCTTCTTTTGCCACCATGCTTGGATTACAACAAAAAATTCGTGAAAAAATTGCAGCTTTCAATGGGCATATTAGCATCAGCAATTTTGACAATAATCGTTCGGGGATATCTTTGGTGCCAATTTCTGCCGAGCAAAACTTTTACCCTGAATTTAATTCGGTGGAAGGAGTCAATCATGTGCAGGCTGTTGCCTCAAAATACGGAGTAATTCGTACAGAAAATAGTTTTGAAGCTATAATCGTGAAAGGTGTCGGCGAGGATTATAGATGGAATTATCTTCAAGATTTTCTCCTAGCCGGAAAACTCCCGGATTATTCCGAAGGGATTAGTAATCAAATTCTGATGTCGGAATACATTGCCAACCGACTTGGTTTTAAGGTGGGGGATAAAGCGATTGTGTATTTTTTGGAAAATGAAAAAGAAAACAAGGGTCGTCCCCGACTTATTGCTTTCGAAATCAGTGGAATATACAACTCGGGATTTCAGGAATTCGACAAGACTTTTTTGATTGCAGACCTGAAACAAATCCAACGCCTGAACGATTGGGAGAAAAATCAAGTAGGGGGATTTGAAGTATTTATTTCTGATTTTGACCAAATTGAACAAAAAGGTCGAGAGGTTTATCAGAATATCGGTTCTTTTTTAGACTCTCAAACCATAGTGGAACAATATCCTTCTATTTTTGAATGGATGTCCCTCTTTGATTTCAATACTGCCTTGATTATTGCTATTATGATTTTGGTTTGCGGTATGAACATGATTACGGCCTTGCTCGTGCTGATATTGGAGCGCACTCAAATGATTGGAATTTTAAAAGCTCTGGGAAGCAACAATGCAAGTATCCGAAAAATATTTCTTTATAACGGAGGTTATTTGGTGTTGAAAGGCCTTTTCTGGGGAAACATAATCGGTTTGGGACTGCTTTTTATTCAGCAAGAATTTAAATTAATTCCCTTGGATCCCAGGACTTATTATGTCACAGAAGCTCCGATTTATATCGGCTGGGAATATATAGTGGGAGTAAATCTGGGAACCCTCATTTTGTGTATGATCATGTTGCTTTTACCTTCATATATAATTACCAAAATCACCCCCGTTACTGCGATGAAATTTGAATAAATTTATCTGTCACGCCAAAAAAACGGGGTCATAATAATCAACACAGTAAAGAGTTCCAGCCTTCCTACCAGCATCAAAAAAGCACTCCACCATTTTCCCACACTGGAAAGGAACCCAAAATTATCTACTGGACCGAGTACGCCAAAGCCTGGGCCAACATTTCCCAAAGTGGTTACCGATGCCCCTGCGGAAGTGAGAAAATCAAGCCCCAAAAAAGCGTAACCCAATGAACCGACAATAAATATTAAAATGTAAAGTATGAAAAAGCCCAAAATATTGAAAACAATTTTCCTTTCTACAGCTTTTCCATTGTAGCGAACAGGCAAAAGGGCATTAGGGTGTAGCGCCCTTTTAAATTCCATAATCCCGTTGCGGATGGTGATCAGGTGGCGGATAACTTTGACTCCCCCTGCCGTGGATCCTGCACAGCCTCCCACAAAAAACATTCCGAAAAAGAACAAAGAAAGGAAAGGTGTCCAGGTGGTATAATCTGCGGTCACAAAGCCCGTGGTGGTGACGATGGAAATTACCTGAAACACTGCATGACGAAAAGAGGCTTCTGCCTTGCCCCAGACCATGGGGTGATTGGTTATTGCGGTTTCAAACCCGGGAGTGAAATAAATCAGCAAGGCAGATACAAGAGTGAAACTGGCAATAAACCCAAAATACCATTTGAATTCATCGTCGCACAGGAACTTTCGAACCTTTCCTTTAAAAGCATAATAACTCAACACAAAGTTAGTTCCTGCCATAAACATAAAGAAAATAAGGATGTATTGAATGATGGGTTGGTCATTCCAGAAGGCGGCACTAGCATTTTTGGTGGAAAAACCGCCGGTAGCCATTGTGGCAAAAGAATGATTCAAAGCGTCGAACCAGCCCATGCCGGCAACTTTCAACAAAATGGTTTCGGAAATAGTATAACCCGCATAAATCAACCACAGCCGTTTGGCGATATCAGCAATCCTCGGTTTGATTTTTTCGTTTTCTGGCCCAGGGGATTCCGCTGAGAAGAGTTGCATTCCCCCGATTCCCAAAAGGGGCAAAATGGCCACAGCCAGCACGATAATCCCCATTCCTCCGATCCAATGGGTCAAGCTTCGCCACAACAAAATTCCTTTGGGCAAACTTTCCACATCGCTAAAAACCGTTGCGCCGGTGGTGGTATATCCCGACATGGTCTCAAAAAAAGCACTTGCAAAATCGGGAGCAGTCCCGGTAAAAAGAAAGGGCAAGGTTCCACTCAGAACCATAAAAATCCACCCAAAAGTAACAATGACATAGCCATCGCGTTGCTTTAAAGATTTGTCCCGGTTTTTGGTAAGAACAATTATAAGTCCACCCAAGACCATGGTTATCGCTGCCGATAAGGCAATGGGCAGGGCTGAACCATCATCGTAATACAAACCTGCCAAAGCGGCAAAAACCATAAATGCCCCATTGAATAACAAGAGGATACCAAGTACAAAAAAAATGGTTTTATAATCCAGCTTTGGCATTACATAAAAAGTTTTTCCACTCGCGAAATCGCTCGGGGAAGACAACAAACCAGAATTCTATCTCCTGCTTCTATTTTGAATCCTCCCAGGGCAATTCTGCCTTTTCCTTTACGGATAACTCCACCGATAATTGCAGAACGGGGAATATCCAAGTCCACAATCTTTTTGTTACAAGCTTTTGAAGTGGGTTTAACTTTAAACTCCAATAATTCGGCTTCCATGTGGTTCAGCTTATCGATAGCGATTATTTCTCCTTTGCGGATATGCCTGAAAATCGAGTTTGCTGCCAACATCTTTTTGTTAATAAGCGTGTTTATCCCGATGGACTGACTCAACTGATGATAATCGATGTTCTCGATTAAGGCCATCGTTTTTCGAACTCCTTTTGATTTTGCCATCAAACAAGCTATGATATTGGTTTCAGAGCTCTCTGTAACCGCAATAAAAGCATCCATATCTTGGATATTTTCATTATCCAAAAGCTTGCTGTCGCGACTTTCTCCTTCAATCACCAACACTTTTGGCAGTTCATCGGCAAGTTCAAAAGCCCGTTCATGGTTTTTTTCAATGAGTTTTACGTGGAAGTTTCTTTCGGAAAGGTCTTTTGCAGTGCCATAACCAATATCGCCTCCGCCCAAAATCATAATCCTTTTGATACGTTCTTCCGTTTTTCCGAGAAGTTTAGACAATTCTTTCACCCCGTCTTTCACAGTTATAAAATAAACCTGATCCCCTTCTTCAAATCTTGTGTTCCCGCGAGGTATAAGCGTTATTTGGGTTTCAAACCTTTCTAGGGCAATTGGCATAAAGTGCAATTCCGGAAAAATACTCGCTGCTTCTTGTACGGTCTTGCCCATAAAAGGAGCATCCTTGGTGATGTTAAGCCCAACCATAGTCAAAGCACCGCCGTCAAACTCGGAGGTTTCATTGAAAGCAGATTGATCCACAAGCATTCCGATTTCCTTGATGGCAAGTTCTTTGGGAGAAATTAGTTCATCTATTCCAAAACGTCTAAATCCAATTTCTGCACGGTTTTCCATAAACTCTGTGTTCGAAATCCGAGCGATAGTCCTTTTGGCGCCTAGTTGTTTTGCCAGAACACAAATGGTAATATTGGTTGTTTCGATTGCCGTTACTCCGATAACTAAGTCGGCACCTTTTACCTCAGCGTCACGAAGGATTTTAATAGACGTGGCATTGCCTTTCAAAGTTTTGATGTCGAGATGGTCATTGGCATATGCCAGAGACTCAGAGTCGGTATCGATTAGGGTAATATCCTGGGATTCATAGGAAAGCAACTCGGCCAGATGAAAGCCGACCTCTCCCGCTCCCGCGATGATAATCTTCATTGATAGGCAAAATTTTAAGCAAAGGTAGTAATTAATTGATTATGCTTATGTGTTTTCTCACGATTCAAGGACAAGGATGATTACTCAATAAAAACATCCTCAGTCCAATAAATTCTCATAAAACATCGCGCCATAATCTTTTTTGAAGGCAAATTGAGTTATGCTGGTGGTCTTAAGCTCCCCTCTATCGATTGTTAATCCACGGTGGAAATCAATGACTTTTTTTCGGAAATCTTCGGTGTTTTCTAGGGTTTTTCCGTCTAAAAAAGCTTTAAAAAGTTTTTTTCTTTCTTTTTTTGTTTCTTCTGAATACAGCATCGATGCCGACCAAATCCTCGGTTGGATGGGAAGTTCCTCAAAATGTTTTTTGTTTCCATCCCATACCAATTGCAAAACATGGAGTTTGGTTTTCCACTCCACATTTACGATCGTAAAAGGTTCGATGTCTTTCAAATTAAAATCTTTTAAAAAAGCCTCTCCTTTTTCAGGAGTCAGCAGCAAACCTTTTACCACTAATCCGCGACTCATCCTGTATTTAGGTTGACGCTCATGGGCTTTGAAACCTCCGTTCATCAAACAAACAAGTCTTTTTTGCGAACTCGAACCAATCCAAGTGCCCCCTGCCACTTCATCCATCGGAAAGCAAAGTTCTACCCCCTTTTCCTCATATATTTTTGGCGGAATGGTGGGTCGATTTACAGATTCATCTCGGTTAGAAGTCATTATAAAACCTTGATGGTTAGGAATGGGAAGAAAACTGAGGGTGCACATTCTTTTTAATTTCTATTTGTAAAGATAGGAAATGCAGTTTTAATAAAAAGATTTTCAGTCATAATCCATTGAAAATTACTTCCCTCACACAGAAACCTGCAATTAGGCAAATTTTAACTTTCTATACTGTATATGGCTCAATAATATAATATATTTGAACCCCCATAAACACTAACTTTTAAATAACATACTATTATGTCCCTATTTGCTAATGACCCGAAACGAAAATCCTGGTTGGAGATACCTAAAGATTCTGATTTTCCGATACAGAATATTCCTTTCGGTGTTTTTTTGACCCGTGATGATGTGGTCACCATTGGCACGAGAATAGGCAATTATGCCATTGATCTCAGTGCTTTGCAACAGCTGGGCTATTTTAAAGATATATTGTTGACCGAAGATATTTTTTTGCAAGACACGCTCAATGATTTTATTTCTCAAGGGCGAAAAACCTGGCGGGCAGTGCGAAACCGGATTGCAGAAATCTTCGATGAAAACAATGATGAACTCAAAAACAACCAAGAACATCGAGACATCATCCTTTTTGGGATGGATGAAATAGAAATGCAAATGCCTGTTCAGGTTGGTGACTATACCGATTTTTACTCGAGTAAAGAACACGCTACCAATGTGGGCACCATGTTCCGGGGTAAGGAAAATGCACTCATGCCGAACTGGCTGCATATTCCTGTGGGATATCACGGCAGAAGTTCTTCGATTGTGCCTAGCGGTATTCCCATTCATCGACCGCAGGGACAAACTTTGCCTAAAGGTGCAGAGGAGCCTGTCTTTGGACCATCTAAGCGTATTGATTTTGAATTGGAAATGGCTTTTATCACCACTAATGCCAATCCGATGGGAGAACCGATTTCGGTAGAAGATGCCGAAGATTATATTTTCGGACTCGTGCTCTTCAACGATTGGAGTGCAAGAGATATTCAAAAATGGGAATATGTCCCGCTAGGTCCTTTTTTGGCTAAAAACTTTGCTTCTTCCATGTCTCCCTGGATTGTGGTGTTGGATGCCTTGGAACCTTTCCGGGTGCAAGGACCTGAACCTGTTAAAAAGCAGTTTGAATATCTGCAAACAAAAGGGAAAAAGAGTTTCGACATCAATCTTGAAGTGGCTTTAAAACCGGAAGATGGAGATGAAGAAACTATTTGCCGCTCCAATTTCAAATATATGTATTGGAATATCAGTCAACAACTGGCCCATCACACTGTAAATGGTTGTCCGGTAATGAGTGGGGATTTGATGGGAAGCGGCACGATTTCAGGACCCACTCCGGATTCTTATGGTTCGATGCTTGAACTTACCTGGAACGGAACGAAGCCCATTAAACTCAAAAATGGTTCAGAACGTACTTTTATCGAGGATAATGACATCGTAATCCTCAAAGGCTATTGTCAAAACAAGGATATTCGGTTGGGTTTTGGAGAAGTCAGCACCAAGTTGTTGCCGGTGTTGGAGAGAAAGAAAAAATAAAAACAGATGACTTTTACTGATATAATACTTTCACCTGAGTGCTCATGGGAAAGCGGAAATAGTGGGTTTTATTTTTAGGAAGAAGCTTATTTCATCTGTTAATCCAACTGCGGAAAGTCTTTATAAAAATTCTTCCAATTTTTTTGCGGATATTCCGCTGTGCGAAGCATGATGCACCACAACTTTGTTTTTAATCGCAATCACTTGAGGGGATTCGTGAATTACCTGAAAATGGGAAGCCATTTCCTGTGATATACCCCGATTGTTTAGAAGATCGAGAAAATAAAGTTTTGTTTTCTCCGGGGGTAATTTTAGGTTTTTTTCAAAATTTCGCAACACCATTCTGCTGATACCACAACGAGTGGAATGCTTAAAAACTACCACTAACTTGTCTTCGGACTCCTTTTCCAGTTGCTGAATTTCGGTATTATCCGTCAGCATATTCCAGGGAATCTCCACGATTTCTTCGTCGGCGATTTCCTTATTCGTTTTAAATAATTTGTTGAAAAAGTTCATCTTGTTGCGTTCACATTCTATACAAAAATACAAGTTTTTTTTATCTAAAATCCCGCGGCAAAACTTCCTCTTTTTTTCAAAATATTTTTTTCTTTCTTCTCCTGATAATTTGTTAGATTTTGGTTAAAAATGACAATTTGTCAAGGACTTTCTCTAATTTAATGGACTTTAAATGACATTTATGAGTTCGGAATAGAGATTGATAGAATAAAAGATGGAATGATGAGAGATTGATTGTATTGATTATAAAGTAGATATATAAAATAAAAACATTTATAAAAGATGAATTTCAACAGTTTTACAATAAAAACCCAAGAGGCCATTCAACAGGCGCAGCTTTTGGCTCAGGAGATTGGAAATCAGCAAATTGAAATCGAGCATATTTTTAAAGCCATCTTGATGGTGGATGAAAATGTGACTCCCTTTTTGTTGAAAAAGCTAAACGTAAACCTCAATATCTTTTTGCAGGTTTTGGACAAAGAAATCCAGAGTTTTCCGAAAGTGAGTGGAGGCGATATTATGCTTTCGCGCGAAGCGAATAAAACCTTAAGCGAGGCTTTGTCTGTGGCTAAAAAAATGAAAGATGAGTATGTGTCGATAGAGCATTTGATTTTGGCTATATTTAAATCGCAGAGCAAGGTTGCACAAATCCTCAAAGACCAAGGAGTAACCGAAAAAGGTTTACAAACTGCCATAGAGGAATTGCGAAAAGGAGAAAGGGTAACTTCACAAAGTGCCGAAGAAACCTACAATGCTCTCGATAAATATGCCCGAAATCTTAACCAACTTGCCGAAGAAGGAAAGTTGGATCCCGTGATTGGTCGGGATGAAGAAATAAGAAGAATTTTGCAAATTTTATCACGCCGCACCAAAAACAATCCCATTTTGGTAGGAGAGCCGGGAACAGGAAAAACCGCAATTGCCGAAGGGCTTGCCCATAGAATTCTTGCCGGGGACGTGCCGGAAAACTTAAAGGAAAAGCGCGTTTATTCTTTGGATATGGGCGCATTGATTGCGGGAGCAAAATATAAAGGGGAGTTTGAGGAACGCCTGAAATCCGTAATTAAGGAAGTCACATCCAGCGACGGCAATATTATTTTGTTCATCGACGAAATTCACACTTTGGTGGGCGCCGGAGGGGGGCAAGGAGCTATGGATGCAGCCAACATATTAAAACCCGCTCTTGCGCGTGGAGAATTGCGGGCAATAGGAGCAACTACTTTGGATGAGTATCAAAAATATTTTGAAAAAGATAAAGCGCTCGAAAGACGATTTCAAAAAGTTACGGTGAGCGAACCCGACACCGAAAGTGCGATTTCCATTCTGCGGGGAATAAAGGAAAAGTATGAAACACATCACAAAGTCCGTATCAAGGATGAAGCAATAATCGCCGCTGTAGAACTTTCACAACGATATATTACCAGCAGATTTTTGCCTGATAAAGCAATCGACTTGATGGATGAAGCTGCCTCAAAATTGCGTATGGAAATAAACTCCAAACCCGAAGAATTGGATGTTTTGGATCGAAAAATCATGCAATTAGAAATTGAAATCGAGGCGATTAAACGCGAAAAAGATGAAAATAAACTCAAATCCTTAAAACTTGATTTGGCCAATCTGAAAGAAGAACGCTCCGAACTGAACGCGCGTTGGAAATCGGAAAAAGAGACGGTAGAGAGTATTCAACAGGCTAAGACCGATATCGAAAACTACAAACTCGAGGCAGAACGTGCCGAGCGAGAAGGGGATTATGGGAAAGTTGCTGAACTGCGATATGGAAAAATCAAAGAGGCTCAGGAAAAACTTGAAAAACTTCAAAAAGAAGTTGAGGATAAAGAAGATGGCCAATCCTTAATCAAAGAAGAAGTTACCCGGGACGACATTGCGGAGGTGGTGGCAAAGTGGACAGGAATTCCCTTGACAAAAATGTTACAGACCGAACGCGAGAAACTCTTACACCTGGAAGAGGAATTGCACAAACGGGTTGTGGGACAAGACGAAGCTATTCAGGCAGTAAGTGACGCCGTACGCCGAAGTCGCGCCGGGTTGCAGGACCAAAAACGTCCTATCGGTTCTTTTCTCTTTTTAGGAACCACCGGAGTCGGAAAAACAGAATTGTCCAAAGCATTGGCGGAATATCTTTTTGACACCGAAACGGCTATGACCCGAATCGATATGAGTGAATATCAGGAACGTCACGCTGTGAGCAGGCTGTTGGGAGCTCCTCCCGGATATGTAGGGTATGAAGAGGGTGGACAACTGACAGAAGCCGTGAGACATAAACCCTACTCCGTAGTGCTTTTAGACGAAATCGAAAAGGCCCATCCCGATACTTTCAACATTTTGTTGCAAGTTCTCGACGAAGGACGTTTGACCGACAACAAAGGACGATTGGCCGATTTCCGAAACTGTATTATTATTATGACTTCAAATATGGGCAGTCATATTATTCAGGAAAAATTTGATTCGGTTGGAGATATGGAAGCAGCAATGGAAGGCGCAAAGTTGGAAGTGTTGGGGCTATTGCGGCAAAGTGTCCGTCCGGAATTCCTAAATCGGATTGACGACATCATCATGTTCACGCCTTTGAGTGAAGCCAATATTAAGGAAATTGTGGGATTACAACTGAAAGCTACTTCAAAAATCTTGCAACAGCAAGGAATAACTTTAGATGCCACTCCGGAGGCGATTGCTTTTTTGTCCAAAATAGGCTATGATCCACAATATGGAGCACGTCCGGTGAAACGCGTCATCCAAAAAGAAGTGTTGAACCAACTCTCCAAAGAAATCCTTTCCGGAAGAATAAAACCCGAAAGCGTGATTTTGCTGGATGAGTTTGACAATAAACTCGTATTTAGAAGCCAAGAAGAAATCAATTTAAAAGAAAAATAATTTTTTGGATAGTGAACAAGAAAACCCTTTCAGACTGTGATACTGAAAGGGTTTTTTTATTTTTACCTTTTCCTTATTCACTTCGCTAGGATTCCGGAAATATCTTTTGGTTATTTTTTAAAATAAGCTTTTTGATATCCGCAATATTTATGAAAAATTGCAAGTACACAATCGTAAACAAGCCCTCAGAAAAACCGGGCTTTCCTAATCAGGTTTATTGGATTTCTCCTTCACTACATTCACATTTATTAGTTTATCGGCTTTGAGGAGTAATTTATGGCTACTGCTCGGGAGATCAATCAGATAAACTTTTTTTCCTACTTTGTGATAACGCTCGGTAAGTTTGTTCACCGCTTCGATGGCAGACATATCCACGATGCGACTTTCCCTGAAATTGATTATGATTTCATCGGGATCGTTGAGCACATCAAATTTACTGTTGAACATTTTTATGGAGCCAAAAAACAATGGCCCATAAATTTCGTAGTGTTTAATTCCTTTTTCATCAATTCGTTTTCTGGCACGGATTCTCTTGGCGTTATCCCAAGCATAAACCAAGGCAGAAACAATTACCCCTACCAAAACAGCAAGTGCGAGATTGTGCATAAAAACCGTAACGAGAATCACCAAAACCATCACGATAATATCCGAAATGGGATATCTGTTTAAAATTCTGACGCTCACCCATTCAAAAGTTCCGATAGCCACCATGATCATAAGTCCGGTGAGGGCTGCCATAGGCAATTGTTCTATCAAGGGGGCGGCAAACATTATAAAAATTAATAAACCAATCGCTGCAACAATTCCGGACAATCTTGCTCGGGCTCCATTGGAAATATTGATCATGCTTTGTCCCAGCATCGCACATCCTCCCATCCCTGAAAAAAAACCTGAAGTGATATTGGCAAGTCCCTGAGCTGCTGCTTCTTTATTGGTTTTTCCTCTGGTTTCTGTTATTTCATCAATAAGCTCGAGCGTGAGTAAACTTTCAATTAATCCCACCCCGGCCACTATTGCTGCATAAGGAAAGATAATCTCTAAAGTTTTCAAGTTAAAAGGAACTTCAGGTATATGAAAAGGCGGAAAACCTCCTTGAATGGAAGCAATATCACCCACGGTTTTTGTGTCGATTCCAAAAATCGCAACAATTCCAAAAACCACTAAAATGGCTGCAAGAGAAGCGGGAAAAGCTTTGGTTAGTTTCGGAAGTCCCCAAATGATCAGCATGGTCAACAATACCAGGCCCAAAATAATATAAAGCGTTTGACCCGTTAGCCAATTCCCGGAATCATCTTTGAATTGGGTGAGTTGAGACATGAAAATTATGATGGCCAATCCATTCACAAATCCGTAAACCACGGGCAAAGGCACCAAACGCATCAGTTTTCCTAATTTTAAAACCCCCGCTAATATTTGTATGACCCCTGCCAAAATTACGGTTGCAAAAACATATTCCACGCCGTGACTTAGAGAGAGCGCCACAATAACCACCGCAACGGCACCGGTTGCTCCT
Source organism: uncultured Flavobacteriaceae bacterium (assembly GCA_964410335.1). GTDB lineage: Bacteria > Bacteroidota > Bacteroidia > Flavobacteriales > Flavobacteriaceae > DASSWG01. The sequence continues at coordinate 12,461 of CAYPGZ010000006.1, forward strand.
GAAATCATTCCCGGGCGACCACCAAAAATTGAAGTGATAAGTCCCATGACAAAAGCGGCATACAATCCGATTAGGGGAGAAAGGCCTGCGATTAAAGCAAAAGCAACGGCTTCAGGAACCAGCGCGATAGCCACGGTCAATCCGGAAAGCACTTCGGTTTTGTAATTTATTTTTTGGTTGAAATCAAATAAATTTAGAATCTTTTTCAAGACAGAAAAATTGTAAAAGAATATTTTATTAAAAAAAAAGAGAATTAAAAATTGAAAAGTCTTATCTCGAAGGAAGAAATAAGAAGAGTTGTTTCGCTATGGCGGAGTAACTTGTGGCAAGTTGCAATTATATGTGAATACCGCGCTCTTCATATTTGAAGCGGCGAAAATAAACTTATTTTTCAAATTGGTAAAACCCGGAAAAGAGTCCCATTAATTTGCCATTGAAGTTTTCGGCACACCTATTGCGCTCCCTGCCATTTGAAATCAAAACTTAAGTTTTGTTTATCTTTAAACCCAAAATTCACTTCTATGCGTTTAGGTTTTACCCTATTTTTTCTGATTGGATTTTCGGTATCGGCTCAAGTCTATGAAACCTTACCTCCGACCAATATCCACACCGTACAATTCAAAGGAAGTCGTGAAGAATTCAGTGGTACACCCATCATTCGTCTTGGCGATAGGTTGACGTTAAGTTTTGATGATTTAAATGCCAATGAATCTGATTATTATTATATTATTGAACATTACAATTTTGATTGGACACCTTCACAACTCAGTAAAAATGAATATTTGGATGGATTTGATAATATCCGAATTTTGAATTACACCAATTCTTTCGGGACATTGCAATCCTACACACATTATGAACTTCAAATTCCAAATAGAAGTACAAGAGGAATGAAGGTGAGCGGAAATTATTTATTAAAAATCCTCAACGAAAATGAAGAAGTGGTTTTTTCACGAAAATTTATCGTCTATGAAAATATTGTTCCTGTTGCCGTGAGCATCAAACGTGCCCGTGATTTAAAATATATCGACACAAAACAAAGCGTAAATTTCACCATTGGTGCAAACGAAGGTGCAGATGGTTTTATCTTTAGGAATCCCGATGAAACGGTGAAAACTCTCGTTATTCAAAACAACGATTTACATTCGGCAATTACCGATTTGGTGCCGCAATACACTGTCGGAAATCAACTGGTTTATCGTTATGACACCGAATCTTCTTTTTGGGGTGGAAATGAATATTTGGCATTCGACAGCAAAGATCTGCGAGCAGCGACTGTCAGTACGAGACGGGTGGAACTTTTGGATATTTACCACCATTTTCTTTACACCGACAGAGTTCGTGCTTATGAACCATACACATACAATCCCGATATTAACGGCCATTTTGTGGTGACTTCCACCCAAGGTCAAAACCCGGACGTGGAAGCGGAATATGTTTGGATGCATTTTGTTCTTGCGTGTAATGAAAATTTGAATGGCGGAGATTTATATTTATATGGAAACTTTAATAATTATGCTCTGGAGGAAACCAATAAGTTAACCTTTAATGAGGAAACCGGTTTTTATGAAGCCACACGCCTTTTCAAACAAGGTTTTTATAATTATAAATATATTCTACTCAATCCCGATGGCAGCGTAAATGACGGAATTATCAGCGGAGATTTTGACGAAACTGAAAATCAATACACTGTCGTGGCATATTACCGCGAACTCGGTGGAAGATATGATCGCGTGATTGGTGCAGGTAGTGCCAACAGCCGTAATATCACTAATTGAATTTTAATGGGGTCTTGAGCAAAGAAGAACTCAATCTTTTGACTTTTTATAGTTCAGCTTCTTTCGTCGTCTTCCTCTAAAAAATTCGACAAAAATCGGCACCAAAGAAAGCGCGATAATTCCCAATACGGTCAGACTGAAATTATTTTTTACAATGGGAATATTTCCGAATAAATATCCCACAAGAACAAACAAACCTACCCAGATTGCCCCACCAAAAACATTATAGAATATAAACCGGGCATAGTTCATGCTGGATGCCCCGGCCACAAATGGCGCATAAGTTCTTACAATCGGCACAAAACGAGCAAGCACAATGGTTTTGCCACCATATTTTTCAAAAAAATGTTCTGTTTTTCGGAGGTAATCCAGCTTAAAAATTTTTGAATTTTCTTTAAATACCCTTACACCAAAATACTGGCCTAATGCATAATTGATTGAATCGCCCATGACAGCCGCCACAAACAACAGCAGAAATAAAAACCAAGGATTCAAAACCCCGGTGGCAGCAATGGCTCCTGCGGCAAACAGCAAAGAATCCCCCGGCAGAAAAGGAGTGACTACAAATCCGGTTTCGGCAAAAACAATTAGGAATAAGATGCCATAGGTCCATGCTCCGTATTCGGCGACGATAGCAACCAAGTGCTCGTCAATATGAATAATAAAATCAATTAGGAATTCAATCCATTCCATTTTAGGTGATGAATATTTGTTTATGAAAAGAAGGGAACTTGTCGCGCCAAATATAATTTAATTTTTCCCGACGGGAAACCTTCTCGCAAAATGTATTTCTTTCTTAATTTATTTGCCTGAGAGCGAGGATTCCGATAAATTTGTTATTTGACCTGAAGAACAGGTTTCACCTTATAAAACATACATCAAGTGATAGAAAAACAACCTCTAATCGATCGGTTTTTAAGTTATGTGAAAATCGATACTCAAAGCGACCCCCAAAGTAATTCCACACCCAGCACCGAAAAGCAATGGGATTTGGCTCATAAACTCGTTGACGAACTCAAAGAAATGGGCATGCAAGAAGTGAGCATTGATGAAAATGCTTATGTGATGGCCAGTTTGCCTTCCAATGTGGAACACGAAGTTCCGGTGATTGGGTTTATTTCGCATATCGACACCTCTCCGGATTTTTCCGGAACCAATGTGAATCCACGTATTGTGGAAAATTATGATGGAAAAGATATCATCCTCAACAAGGAAAAAGGAATAGTGCTTTCTCCCGATTACTTTGAAGATTTACTTCAATATAAAGGACAGGATTTGATTGTTACCGATGGCACAACCTTGCTCGGTGCCGATGATAAAGCAGGCGTAACCGAAATAATGGAAGCCATGAAATATCTTCTGGATCATCCCGAAATTAAGCACGGAAAAATTCGGGTTTGCTTTCCACCCGATGAAGAAATCGGTCGGGGAGCACATAAGTTTGATGTAAAGAAGTTCGATGCTCGGTGGGCTTACACCATGGACGGTAGCCAAATTGGTGAGTTGGAATACGAAAATTTCAATGCAGCCGGCGCGGTGGTAACCATCAAAGGAAAAATTGTGCACCCCGGATATGCTAAAGGAAAAATGATAAACAGCATGTATATCGCTCAAGATTTTATCAATTCCTTGCCCAAGCTCGAAACTCCGGAACACACCCAAGGACGGGAAGGTTTTTTTCATCTTACCAAAATTGAAGGCGAAGTGGATAAAACCAAATTAGAATACATTATCCGCGATCATTCGAGGGAACATTTTGAGGCTCGAAAAGAAATGATGATAAACCTTGCTAACGAAATTAATTCCCAACAGGAAAAGGAAGTGGTGGAGATAGAAATAAAAGACCAATATTATAACATGCGCGAAAAAATAGAGCCGGTGATGCATATTGTGCATATTGTCGAAAGAGCCATGAAAGAAATTGGAATAGAACCGGATATCAAACCTATCCGTGGAGGGACAGATGGATCTCAATTGAGTTTTATGGGACTTCCGTGTCCTAATATTTTTGCAGGCGGACATAATTTTCATGGACCTTATGAATATGTTCCCGT
>CAYPGZ010000006.1:16392-28723 GCA_964410335.1 uncultured Flavobacteriaceae bacterium
CTAATATTTTTGCAGGCGGACATAATTTTCATGGACCTTATGAATATGTTCCCGTGCAAAGCATGCAGAAAGCCGTAGAAACAATTGTGAAAATTGCTGAAATTACTGCTGAAGAAGCATAGATGATAAGTTAAGCCATAAAGAGTAATTTTTTTATTCTATTTTAAAATGCAAAGCCATGTCTGTTAAATCCGTTGAAGAATACATTGAAAACCATGAATATTGGAAAGATCAACTCCAAGAACTTCGAGCATTGTTGAACTCCACAGAACTCGTGGAAGAAATCAAGTGGGGGGCGCCTTGCTACACTTTAAATGGAAAAAATCTTATCGGTTTTGGTGCTTTTCAACATCATTGTGCGATTTGGTTGCATCAAGGGGCTTTGCTGAGGGAAAACACGGCTTTGCTTCAAAATGCACAGGAAGGAAAAACTAAGGCTTTACGACAAATCCGTATCACCAAGGAGAACCCGATAAATGTGGCGGTGTTGAAAAAATATGTTTTAGAAACCATAAAGCTTCAAAAGGAAGAGAAAGAAATCAAACGGGAATACAATAAAACGCTCGTAGTGCCTGAGGAATTAAAATCCATTTTAGCTAACAATGAAGAATTGAAAGCAGCATTCGAACGGCTTACCAAAGCCAAACAACGAGAATATGCAGATTATATTTCTGAAGCAAAACGCATGGAAACAAAAATGCGCCGATTGGAAAAGATTAGCCCTATGATTTTGGACGGGATAGGCTTACATGATAAATACCGAAAAGTTAAATAAAAAAAACCGCAAGTTTTGGCTTACGGTTTTCAGGAGTATTTTCAGGCAGGGAAACTTACTTCTTTTCAACTTTAGGAGAAAGACGGTCGTTCAGTTGTTTGGTGAGTTCCAAAGAAATCGAAGAGCGGTCGAAGGTAATTTTCCCCGCTCCGGTTTCAATGATGACCGTATTCAGCTTCTCACTGAAGTCGGCAACCTTTCCGTGCATTCCACTTTTGGTGACCACTCGATCTCCTTTTTTTAGCTCCGAAGAGAATTTTTTCTCTCGTTTTTGTTTTCTAAGGCTTGGAGCGATGAAGAAAAAATAAAACACCAGCCCCATCAATACGAGCATTATCAAGTTTGAATATTCGCCTCCCATTTGTTTTGTAGTTTAAAAAAACTCGTTTAAACCTTCCCTTTTATGAAGTGAAAAGCCTAAACGAGCTTTGAGTAAATAAATGTTTATTTCAAATTTTTAAGCACCTGCTTGCGCTGGAGCTTCGCCTTCGGCAGGGTTGATGTTTGCATGAATCGTCAAACGCTCAGTTCCGGTTTGAGTGTTAGCGGTGATGGTAACGCTTTTATTTTGGTTGTTTTTCCTTCCGCGAGAGTTAAACTGAACTACGATTTCACCGGATTCGCCTGGAGCGATGCTCTCTCGTGGCCATTGTGGTACGGTGCATCCGCAGCTTCCTTTTGCGTTGGTAATTACCAAGGGTACCTCCCCTGTGTTGGTGAATGTAAAAGTGTGTTTAACCACGTCGCCTTCGTTGATGGTACCGAAATCGTGCGAAGTTTTATCAAAAGACATTACGGCAAATTGATTTGCAGCGGCATCGCGTTGCTCAGCTTTTTCCACGTTTTCTTCTTTGACTTTTTCAGCAGCTTCGCCTTTGGTGGTGTCGTTTTTACATGCTGTAAAAGCAATCATCGACACGGCGGCCAACATGAGAATTCCTTTTTTCATTGTTTCAAAAATTTAATTTAATGTTGATTAAAAATTTTCAGAAGCCAAAAATATAAAAATTTAGTGAAGAAAAGAAACCTTACTGACTTTTTGTTAGTCAATTACATCAAACCTCTTCCCGATTTATTTAATTTTCCCTCAGCTTGATATTCTCGTGAAAGTTTATCCAGCACGCCATTAATAAAAATACTGCTCTTTGGGGTGCTGTATTCTTTTGCGATTTCCAGGTATTCATTGATGGTAACTTTCACCGGGATCGACGGGAAATGAAGAAATTCAGTGATGGCCATTTTCAGCAAAACCAAATCGATTTCGGCGATGCGATCCGAATCCCAGTTTGGGGTTTTTCCCTTGACCTCTTCCGTATAGGCTTCGGAATTGTTTAGTGTTTTTTTGAAGAGTTGTAACGCAAAATCACGGTCTTCCATATTTTTAAAAGTCCTCGGAACTACAAGGCTTTTGTCCGTTGCTTTGATGTTTTGAAAAGTCTTAAGCAATACCGTGTTTACAATCGGGAAATCGTCCGGCCAGGTCAATTTGGTGTCTTCCAAATAATCGTACAGCTTTTCGTTGGGAGCAATAATTTCCTTAAAGATATCCAGGAGGAAATTTTTATCTTCGGCAAAATTGCTTTCGCGGGTTTTTAAATAATCGGTATATAGCTGGCTTTCCCTGATTTCATTCCAAATCAAAACCACATATTCATCATTTTGTTTCCAGTGATTGAGTTTTCTTTTTTCGAGTTGTTCGTTCAAAAAAGGATTTTTTTCAATCAGTGCAATAATTTTATTATTGACAAATTTTCGGTTTGGATTGCGTTCTTCTTCGGTGGCCAAATATTTATGACTGGATTTTTCCAGAAATTCTTCCGCAGCATCTTTCAGTTCTACAAAAAAAGACAGGCTCAACAAAAAAAGGTCGTGCATGCCCTCCATGCTTTTGAGGAGAAATTTTTCTTCTGCGTGGAGATTGCCGGTATCCGTTTGCGCATAAGCGTATAGTGATTGCATGACTTTGGCACGGATATGTCTTCGGGTCAACATGAGTTTTAAAAAGAACGGTTTGCAAATAAATCCAACATCAATGGATAGTTAAAAAAGGGCGGAAAAACCGCCCTGCAAAATTAAGGTTTATTTTAAATGAGAGAAACTCATTTTTGAGATTCCTGTTTTTTTGCATCAATTCGATCCTGTGCTATTTTGAATGCGGCTTGATGGGTGGTGATGCCTTCTTTATCTGCCGTATCGAAAATATTAAGAGTGGTGTTGTAGATATTCTCTGTTTTTCTAAAGATTTCTTTTCGATCGTAGCCTTCAAGTTCTGCATAGACATTGATGATTCCACCGGCATTAATTAAAAAGTCTGGGGCATACAAAATTCCTCTTTCCTTCAACATTCTGCCGTGAATGGTTTCATCTGAAAGTTGATTGTTTGCTGCTCCGGCAATCACCTGTGCTTGCAAAACCGGAATAGTTTCGCTGTTTAACACTGCTCCCAGTGCACAGGGTGCATAAATATCGACATCTGCAGAATACACATCGCCTTCATAAATTATAGCGCCATATTGATCCCGGATTTTTTCCATACGTTCCCGGTTGATATCGCTGATAAAAACTTCCCCACCTTCTTCGCGGATGTGCTTTACCAAGGAAGAGCCTACATGACCAATTCCTTGCACCAAAACTTTTTTACCTTCGAGACTGTCCACACCAAATTTGTGTTTTACGGCGGCTTTCATCCCCATAAACACCCCGTAGGCTGTAACAGGAGAAGGGTTTCCGGAGCCTCCTTTGGATTCCGAAATTCCGGTGACGTGAGGAGTAACTTCATGAACAGTGTCCATGTCCTTGGTTTCCATCCCAATATCTTCGGCTGTGATGTATTTTCCGCCCAGAGAATGAACAAACCTTCCGAAACTACGCATCATTTCCGGAGTTTTTTGTGTTTTTGCATCCCCGATAATGACTGCTTTTCCGCCCCCTAAATCTAATCCGGTGACCGCGCTTTTGTAGGTCATCCCGCGTGAAAGGCGCAATACGTCGTTGAGGGCTTCCATTTCGCTTTGGTAATTCCACATTCGGGTGCCACCCAAAGCCGGCCCAAGAGTCGTATTGTGAATTCCAATTATTGCTTTTAATCCTGTATCTTTGTCATTGCAAAAAACCACTTGCTCGTGGTCATCAAAAGATTGTTGCCCAAAAACAGGGCCTATTTCTTTCAAATCATTTGGGTTAAGTATATCCGCTTCCATAGGAAAAATGTGTTTGCTTGCTCAATAAATATGGTGTACAAAAGTATTGATTTTTTGAATTATAACGGGAAAGATATGGTTTAAAATAAATGGTTTGTAAAATTCAGCAAAACTTCACTCTTTACTCAAACTTTATACTGCAAGTTGAAAGCCCTACAACATCTCAATAAATATTTTGCCAAATACAAAGGTCGTTTGTTTTTAGGCCTTATCATCACCGTCGCCGCAAGGATTTTTACTCTCTTTGTTCCGGATTTGGTGGGCGATTCTACCACTATCATCGAAAAATATGTCAAAGGAGAAATGCTCGATGTGAGCGAAGTGAAAACTCAACTGCTCATCAATATCGGTTTGATTATCGGTGCGACGCTCATCTCTGCTTTTCTTACTTTTCTGATGAGGCAGACTTTTATTGTCGTTTCACGGCATATTGAATATGATTTGAAAAACGAAATTTATCAACAATATCAACGCTTATCGCTGAATTTTTATAAACAAAATCGCACCGGAGATTTGATGAACCGAATCAGCGAGGACGTTTCTAAAGTAAGAATGTATGTCGGACCGGCAATGATGTACACCGTTACCACCTTGACTCTTTTTGTGGTGGTCATTGGCTATATGATTTCCAAAGCTCCACTTTTGACCTTATATACGGTAGCCCCCTTGCCCATTTTGTCGTTTGCAATCTATAAACTTAGTGTGGCCATCAATAAGAGAAGTACGGTCGTGCAACAATATCTTTCCAAGTTAAACACTTTCACTCAAGAGAGTTTCAGCGGGATTTCGGTGATTAAATCCTATGGGCTCGAACCTCAGATGAATGCAGAGTTTGTGGGACTTTCGAATACCAGTAAAGCCAAAAACATCGATTTGGTGAAAGTGCAGGCTTTCTTTTTTCCACTGATGATATTGCTTATTGGGCTGAGTACAATTTTAGTCATCTATGTCGGAGGAAGACAATACATGAACGGACAAATTGAAGATATTGGCGTTATCGTAGAGTTTATGCTTTATGTGAATATGCTTACCTGGCCGGTGGCTACCGTAGGTTGGGTTACTTCCATGGTGCAACAAGCAGAAGCTTCACAGGAAAGGATCAATGAGTTTTTGCAAGAAGAACCTGATATCCAGAATCCCACAGAAGAACTCATGGAAATTAGAGGTGATATTGAATTTAAAAATGTGGGTTTTACTTATGATGATACCAATATTACCGCTTTAAAAAACATCAGTTTTAGGATAGGGCAGGGGGAAACCCTCGCAATTCTCGGAAAAACAGGCTCCGGAAAATCCACAATTTTAGAACTTATCGGCAGGTTATACGATATTGACGAAGGAGAATTGTTGATTGATGGAAAACCAATTGACCGAATAAACCTGGATTCGTTGCGTGGAGCCATCGGATATGTGCCTCAAGATGCTTTTTTATTTAGTGAAAGTATTAAGGACAATATCAAATTTGGAAAAGAAGAAGCCACCGATGCAGAAGTTTTTGAAGCGGCAAAGAATGCTGCTGTTCACCGAAATATTGTAGGTTTTTCGCAAGGATATGACACGGTATTGGGAGAAAGAGGAATCACACTTTCCGGTGGTCAGAAACAACGAATTTCTATTGCACGGGCTATAATCCACGAACCGAAAATTTTGTTGTTTGACGATTCCTTATCGGCAGTGGACACTGAAACCGAGGAAGAAATCTTATCAAATATTTATAAAATAGCCTCCGATAAAACTACAATTATTGTCAGTCACAGGGTTTCTTCGGTAAAAAATGCCGATAAAATCATCGTTTTAGAAGATGGAAAAATCATTCAGGAAGGCACCCATGCACAACTTGTGAACAAAGATGGCTATTATCGTGAGCTTTACTTGAAACAACTCAGTGAAAAAGAAAATTGATTTTTTTTTTGCTTTTGAAGATTTTTTTAAGACTTTTGAACCCAATCAAAGTTATCTAAAAAATAATGGAAGACAAGGATTTTAGGAACGAGGAAATTTATTCCAAAGTATTGAGGGCCGGCAGACGCACTTATTTTTTTGATGTAAGATCAACGCGCGCCGAAGATTATTACCTTACCATCACTGAGAGCAAGAAGTTCACCAACGATGATGGCTCCTATTATTTCAAAAAGCACAAAATCTATTTGTATAAAGAAGATTTTGATGGCTTTAAAGAAATCCTCGAGGAAATGACACAATATATCCTCGATGAAAAAGGAGAAGAAGTAATAAGCGACCGTCATCAGACCAACTTTAAAAAAGAGCACGAAAGTATTGCTCAGGACGGAAAAACTTCCGCTCCCGATGAATTCACGGATGTGAAGTTTGAGGATATATAAGCCCAACTTTTGGCGGAATCGGTTGTAGGTGGGGAGGTCTGAAAAAGTCCTGATATTTTTCCACTTGGCACCAAAAAAAGATGGAAACCTGCAAAAATTGCGGAAATTCTTTTGAGGAATGGGTTTCCTATTGTCCTTATTGTGGGCAGAGTACAGATGATAAACTGTCCTTTAAAGTATTGTTCCACAATACAATAACTAATTATTTTTCGGTAGATGCCCGTTTTTTTAGGAGCTTTGTGCCCCTAATGGTAAAACCGGGTTTCCTGCCTAAAAATTTTGTTGGTGGAAAACGACTCACCTATTTGCACCCTGCACAGACCTATCTTTTTGTGTCTGTGATTTTCTTCTTTATATTTTCATTTGTCAGTCGCGAACAGCAACAAAAAATAGATTCGATATTGCAGACTGAATTTAATGAAGAAGAAAGACAAAAAATGCAAAAGGATTCCATCATTCAGATGGGGATTTTTGTTTCAGATCTTTCGGTGAAAGACTCCTTGAATTCCTCGAAAAAAGATAAAAACGAATCAAATTTTAATTTTTATTTTTTTGGCAATAATATAAAAATGAATACCTATGTTATTGATTCCCTGATTGCTGAAAAGGCTCCGGAAGAGAAAATATTAGAAGCGATGGGTATGCCGGAAGATGTCGGTTTTTATGATCGGAAAATCTATGAACAAACGCTCAAAATATATAAACAAAAAGGGGGTGGAATACTTCAAGCTTTTTATGACACCCTTCCTATTACCATGTTTTTCCTGCTACCGGTTTTTGCTCTGCTTTTAAATTTATTTTATTTCAGAAAAGGGCCTTTTTCTCACCATTTAGTGTTTAGTTTTTACTACTTCTCCTTTCTCTTCTTGTTGTTTGCTCTTCTGATAGGCGCTAATCTTCTTTGGAATATTCCCGGGTGGATCGACAGCCTTCTCTTATTTTCTTCGTTTATTTACCTCATTATCGGCGTTAAAAAATTTTATGGGCAAAGTTATTTTATGAGTTTTCTCAAAAGCAGCGCAGTCAGTTTTCTGTTTTTTGTTCTCGTCATTCCGGTCACGGTGATGTTTATGCTTTTCGCAGCCTTTATGTTTTATTAGATTAAGAAAAAGGCCTAATTTTACAGTTGATTTAACTGAAAAAAGCTACTTTCTAATCGCAATTCATTTCCAAAAATCTTATGGATAAGTTGCAAACCCCTATAGAATATCTTAAGGGCGTGGGTCCCAATCGTGGGGATTTGCTGCGAAAAGAACTCGGCATTCATACTTTTGGGGATTTGCTGAACTTTTATCCTTTTCGCTATATCGATAAAACCCGGTATTACAAGATTAGAGAATTACAGCAGAATTCTTCTGAGGTGCAGATTGTAGGAAAAATTAGCACCATAAAAATGATTCCTCAAAAAAGAGGAAAACGGATGACTGCCGTATTCGAAGATGAAACCGGACAGATGGAACTCACCTGGTTTCAAGGCTACAAATGGATTCGTGAAAATCTCAAAACCAATGTGCCTTATGTGGTTTTCGGAAAATTAAATTGGTATAATGGCGTGTTTTCTATGCCTCATCCGGAAATGGAATTACTTTCGGAACACAAAAAAAATATGCGAATTGCCATGCAACCCGTTTATCCATCCACCGAGAAGCTGGCAAAAGGAAGAATTACCAATCGGGTTTTTACTCAAATGATTCAACAAATATTCCGGGAACACCCACGAGGTTTTTCAGAAAACCTTTCTTCAGAAATTCGCAACGAACAAAAATTAATAACAAGAACACAGGCACTTCTCAACGTCCATTTTCCTCAATCCCAGGAGTTGTTAACCAAAGCAAGATTTCGACTGAAATTGGAAGAATTTTTCTTTTTACAATTGCAACTGGTGCAAAAAAATTTGTTACACAAAACAAAAATTAAAGGATACTTTTTTGAAGAGGTGGGAAAAAAATTCAATACTTTTTTTCACAAGCATTTGCCCTTTCAATTAACCAATGCCCAAAAACGGGTTTTAAAAGAAATAAGAAAAGATTTGGGAAGTGGGGCACACATGAACAGGCTTTTGCAAGGAGATGTGGGCTCGGGAAAGACCATTGTTGCTTTCATGTCAATGCTCATCGCACTTGACAACGGTTTTCAGGCTTGTTTAATGGCACCAACTGAAATTTTGTCAGTCCAACATTATCAAGGATTTCTGGAATTATCAAAAGATATGAATACCAGGATTTTATTGCTCACCGGTTCAACAACTACTTCAAAGAGAAAAAAAATTCTCGAAAAACTTAAAAATGGAGAAATAGACATCCTAATTGGTACGCATGCGTTAATTGAAGAGAAGGTTGAATTTAAAAATTTAGGTCTTGCCATAATCGATGAACAACATCGTTTTGGGGTAGCTCAACGCTCCAAATTATGGGAAAAAAATAATCTTCCACCCCATATTTTAGTGATGACCGCCACCCCGATTCCTCGAACTTTGGCCATGAGTATGTACGGCGATTTGGATATTTCTACCATAGATGAACTTCCTCCGGGAAGAAAAAATATCAAAACTGTGCATCGTTTTGATTCCAATCGATTGAAGGTTTTTCGCTTTCTAAAAGATGAAATAAAAAAAGGGCGTCAGGTGTATATCGTTTATCCCCTCATAGAAGAATCCGAAAAAATGGATTATAAAGATCTGATGGATGGCTATGAAAGTATCACTCGTGAATTTCCTCAACCCGATTATCAAGTGTCCATTGTTCATGGAAAAATGAAGTCCGCAGACAAGACGTATGAGATGGATCGTTTTGTGAAAGGAGAAACCCATATCATGGTTGCCACGACAGTGATTGAAGTAGGCGTAAACGTTCCGAACGCCAGTGTGATGGTCATCGAAAGCGCAGAACGTTTTGGGCTCTCACAATTGCATCAACTTCGGGGTCGCGTGGGACGGGGAGCGGAGCAAAGTTATTGCATTTTGATGAGCGGTCACAAATTGAGCAACGAGGCAAAAATGCGTATGCAAACTATGACTGCCACCAATGATGGTTTTAAAATTGCAGAAGTGGATTTAAAACTTCGCGGGCCGGGCGACTTGATGGGAACGAGACAAAGCGGAATATTGGATTTAAAAATTGCCGATATGGTGCAAGACCAACCTATTCTGAAATTGGCACGCACTTATGCTTTTCGGATATTGTCTGATGATCCCAATCTTTCTAATCCTAAAAACCAAGAAGTGAGACAAGCCTTTTCCGGTTTTATGAAAAATAGAAAAAGCTGGGACCGGATTAGTTAGGTTTTATTGATCCGATTTCTTTTCTTCTTTTCTTCTTTCCTCCCGTGCATCTTCTCTTTCAATCTGACGCTCCTGTTTATCTCCGAATTTTTTCAGTTCTATTTCTTCTTGAGTACTCGGTTTAATAAGGATTGAAGCGATAATTCCACTTCCCAATGCCACAGCAATTATCGTTAAAGACACCCAAATCGGCGGATGGAATTCAAAAATTCCGGCAGCGAGCATTTTCAATCCTACGAAACCAAGAATGGCCGCCAAACTGTAATGGATATAACGGAATTTCTCGATCATACCCACAATTAAAAAGAACATGGAACGCAGGCCTAAAATTGCTAAAATATTGGAAGTGAATACGATAAATTCATCCCGGGTAATCGCCAAAATGGCGGGAATGCTGTCCAAAGCGAACATAATATCCGTAAATTCAATAACAATAAGTGCGGTGAAAAGCGGAGTAGCATATTTTTTTACGCCTTTTTTTATAAAAAAATCATGGCCATTTCGTTCTTTGGTAAGCGGTAATATTTTTTCAACTTGTTTGTAAAACCAAGTGTCATGCGGATCGGTATCATCATCGCCTTTCAACATTTTTATGGCTGTATAGAGTAGAAAAAACCCAAAAACATAAATCATCCACTCAAACCTGTTGATGAGAGCGACCCCAAAAACGATCATTATAGCGCGGAAAACCACGGCACCTAAAATTCCCCAAAACAAAACACGATGTTGATATTTCGCGGGAATTTTGAAAGAGCTGAAAATCACGGCAATCACAAATACGTTGTCGATACTGAGGGACAATTCGATAATATATCCCGTCAGATATGTGATCCAGGCATCTCCGGGTGTGAGATTTGTGGGGTTGGAGACATAATCCGTTCCAAAAAGCCAATAAACCACACCTGAAAATGCTAAAGCCAAACCGACCCACAGACTGGTCCATTTTGCAGCTTCTTTGGTTCCGATAACATGGTCTTCTTTATTGAAAACGCCCAGATCCAGAGCCAGACAAATGACGATAAGTACGATGAAAGCAGCCCAAATAATCCACATAGAAAAAATTTTTTGCGAAGATAAGGTTCAAAATCCAAAAGTTGATACTACTTTCTATGCTTTTGGATTTTTTTGAGAAAAATACAATCCGGAAATGGTGTTTTTAAAAAGAAGTGATTAAGCGCTCCTTTTTTAGCCAATTGAAAAAAAATAAATTCTTTTAAAAAATAATTCTTCAATCCTCCAATAAACCCGACAGGGATTCTAAGCAAGGGCTTACATCAAAATAAAGTCCTTTAACTCCTTCTCTGTTTTCGGTAACCGTCAGATAATCATAATGTTCAATCAAACTTTGTTGTCCCCCAAAATTAAAACCCAAAATTCCGAGCAGGGCATATTCATGAGAAGTGTCAATTACATAAAATGCAGTTTCTTTGCTGAGTCCGTTTCCCGAACTCATCAGGGCATCAACAATAATGTCCAACTGAACTATTTTTTTCTCAAAATTGCGTCGGTCGCCTATTTGTTCCAGGGCAAACAACTGATAATTGATGACCATCAAATCAAAGGGTTCATATTTTAAAATAGAATCTCCGAGACGAATCATGTTATTGAGAGCCAGAAAATCATATGTGTTGTTTTTCAGAATTTCCTGTAAGCTGTCTTTGTAGATTGATCGTCCGTAGGGCGCATATTCATCTTCAAAAACATATCCATAATACAGATGTCTTTTTTCTTTGAGAGTAAAGGTAGAATCAGACCTCAAATATCTGCTCATCAAGGAATCAAAAAAAAGATTGGAATCTTTTTTTTGAACATTCTTATCGATTTCTTTATAGGATGGTTTTTCAAAGCTCCAGGTTTGTGCTTGAATGGGGATGCATAAAAACATCAACACGGAAAAAAAAGGAGTTTGGCGGGGAATGTGAAATTCATGCTAAGGCTGTTTCTTCAAAAATACAATAATTCTTTTTAAAAAATTCATTTACACTAAAGTCCTGTTAAAAAATTTCTCTACGGCTAATTGTTTTTTAATTTGAAGCACTTTTTAAAATTTAAATATAAAAAACTATGAGTGCACAAAACGTTACCCAAAAATTAATCAGCGCACATTTATTGGAAGGAGAAATGATTCCCGGGAAAGAAATTGGGATTAGAATAGATCAGGCTTTGTTGCAAGATGCCACGGGAACCTTGGTTCAGCTGGAACTTGAAGCCATGCAACTTCAAAGAGCCAAAACCGAAGTGGCCGTTCAATATGTAGATCACAACTTATTGCAAACAGATTTTAAAAATGCCGACGATCATTCTTTCCTTTTTTCAGCTTCACAGCGTTTCGGAATTTGGTACAGCCGACCCGGAAACGGAGTGAGTCACCCTGTGCATATGGAGCGTTTTGGAAAACCCGGAAAAACCATGGTGGGTTCTGATAGTCATACTCCCGCGGCGGGTTCATTGGGAATGCTTGCCATCGGGACCGGTGGGTTGGATGTTGCAGCTGCAATTGCCGGAGAGCCTTATTACGTAAAAATGCCACAAGTGATGGGCGTAAAACTCACCGGAAAACTTCCCCCTTGGGTAAGTGCCAAAGATGTGATTTTGGAAATGCTTCGACGTTATGATGTGAAAGGCGGGGTGGGAAAAATCATCGAATATTATGGAGAGGGACTCAAGTATTTAAGTGCGATGGATCGGCATGTGATTGCGAATATGGGTGCTGAACTCGGAGCGACTACAACCG
>CAYPGZ010000006.1:28823-40128 GCA_964410335.1 uncultured Flavobacteriaceae bacterium
ATGGATCGGCATGTGATTGCGAATATGGGTGCTGAACTCGGAGCGACTACAACCGTTTTTCCCAGCGACGAGGAAACAAGAAAATTCCTGAAAGCCCAAAAAAGAGAAGAGGATTGGGTGGAAATTCTTGCCGATGAAAATTGTGAATATGATTTGGAAGATGAAATAATTTTAGACGATTTGGTGCCTTTGATTGCTTTGCCTACCAGTCCGGGTAATGTGGTTCCTGTTCGCGAGGTCGAGGGAAAACCTATCAGCCAAGTAGTAATTGGTTCTTCGGCAAATCCCGGTTTGCGCGACTTTTGGATTGCGGGAGCAATTGTGGAAGGAAAATCAGTGAGTGATGAGGTTTCTTTTGATATAAATCCGACTTCCAGACAAATTATTCAAAACATGATAAAAAACCGAGCTTTTGGAAACTTAATTGCCGCGGGAGCACGTTTCCATCAGAGTGGTTGCATGGGATGTATCGGAATGGGGCAAGCACCCGCTTCAGACACAATCAGTCTTCGCACGATGCCGCGTAATTTTCCGAGTCGTTCCGGCACCGAGGACGACCAGGTTTATCTTTGTAGTCCGGAAACGGCAGCTGCTTCAGCATTAACCGGAAAAATTACCGATCCGCGCGACATGAAGAAATTGTATGGAATGGATTATCCGATTTTTGAGCAGCCCGAAACAGAAATTATCAATACCGATATGTTGGTTGCCCCACCTGAGAATGGCTTGGACATCGAGCTCAAAAAAGGACCGAATATCAAATCTTTACCGCATATCGAAGAACTGAAAAACGCTTATCATGTCCCCGTTTTATTAAAAATGGGAGACAATATTTCCACTGATGAAATCCTAAAAGCCGGAGCAGAAGTTTTGCCTTTTCGCAGTAACTTGCCGGAAATCAGTAAGTTTGCTTTTACCGTCATCGATAAAACTTTTTATATCCGGGCGATGGAAGCCAAAGAAGCTTACGGGGGTCATATTGTTGTTGCCAAGGAAAATTATGCGCAAGGTTCGAGTCGCGAACACGCTGCAATTGCTCCTAAATATTTGGGACAAGTGGCGGTAATCGCTAAGGGTTATGCCCGAATTGCATGGCAAAATCTGGTTAATTTTGGAATTCTTCCGTTGGAGTTTACCAATGAAGAGGATTATCATACAATCGAACAAGGCGATATGATTTCTTTTGAAAATCTTATTGAAGATGTGAAGAACAGAAATAACATCAGCGTCAAAATTGAGAATAAAAAAGAAGGAAAGAAGAAATTTATTCATACTAGACATTCCCTGAGTGACCGACAAATCCGTATTTTATTGAAAGGAGGAATCATCAATGAGTTTAAAGAAAAGTTGAGAAACGAGGATGTGAGGTAATACTTATTTAGGAAAATTTATATTCATTGATTTTTATACGAGAAGAAGGGAGTCATCTCGTCCTTTTTCAATACTTTTCGGCAACCTAACCCGAATTTTTCTTTTTCGGTATTATTCCGTGCAACTGATTGAATTGTAGTTTCTTATGCATTTAAAGAAATTATCGCTTTTGAATTATAAAAACTTTGGTTCGGCCGGTTTTGATTTTGATGAAAAGATAAATTGTTTGGTGGGACCCAATGGAACCGGAAAAACAAATATATTGGACGGCATTTATCATTTGGCTTTCGGTAAAAGTTATTTTAATCCCGTAACCAGCCAAAATATCAAGCACGGAACCGATTTTTTTGTGATAGAAGGCCAGTTTGAAAAAAACGGACAACCAGAACACATCACTGTCAGCGCAAAGAAAGGGCACAAAAAAAACATCAAGCGAAATAGAAAAGTATATGAAAAACTCAGTGATCATATTGGGTTTATTCCGCTGGTTATCATTTCACCCTCCGACCGGGACTTAATTTTGGAAGGCAGTGAAACCCGGCGAAAGTTTATGGACGGGGTGATTTCGCAAAGCGATAAAGTTTATCTGGAAAATCTGCTTCGCTATTCGCAAGTGGTGTCTCAACGGAATTCATTGTTGAAATACTTTGCCGCCAACAGAAGTTTTGATCGCGATAATCTGGAAATCTATGATCAGCAAATGCAAGCCCTCGGACCGGGAATTCACGAACGAAGGAAAGCTTTTTTAAAAGAATTTATCCCGATATTTCAAAAGCGCTACACCGAAATTTCCAATGGACAGGAAAAAGTGGATTTGGAGTATAAAAGTCAACTTTTCAATAAAAGTTTTGAAAGCCTTTTGGCGGAAAACCTTCAGAAAGACCGGACTTTGCAATACAGCAGTGCCGGAATTCACAAAGATGATTTGATGATGGAGATTGGAGGTTATCCGATAAAAAAATTCGGTTCCCAGGGACAGCAAAAAACCTATTTAATAGCCTTAAAGTTGGCTCAATATGATTTTATAAAACAACAAAACCAAACCAAACCCATTTTGTTGTTGGATGATATTTTTGATAAACTTGACGAACATCGTGTGGCTCATATTGTTGACATGGTCACGCGAGACGAACTCGGACAATTGTTTATCAGCGATACCCACGCCGAAAGAACTGAAGCCGTCGTAAAACAGAGCACAGGAAGTTACCGGATGATTCAACTCCACCTCACCGACGGGGATGATATCTAGAACGATTTTCTTTTCAAGACTGGATTTAGGAATGGGAATTTGTACTTTTACGTTTGTATTCAGCATATATTCAACCCAATTTTTTTTGACATGAAATATTTATTATTGCCATTAGTATTTTTTTTGATTTCTTGTAATGACCGGTCATCGGAGGAGGAAATTGAAAACATGAACGGATATTGGATGATTTCAAAAATGCAGACAGAATCAGGAGATGTCAGGGAGTTTAAATTTGCTCCCACAGTGGATTATATCGAAATAGAAAATAAAAAAGGTTTCCGCAAAAAGGTGAAACCGCGATTTGATGGTACGTTTATCGTTACTAAAGATGACGAAAATATCACGGTCAAGGTAGAAAATGACAGCATCAATTTATATTACACCACCAAGTTGGATGAATGGAAAGAAACCTTGATTTCCTCCAACGAAAACCAACTTATATTCGCAAACGAAGATGGAAAGCAGTATATTTACGAGCGTTACGAAGGAATTTTAACAGAAACAGATGGCAAAACGAAATAATGACAGCTTGTCGATGGGCGAAGCCTTGAACGAATTTGTTCACGAGAATAAACTTCAAAAAGGCTTGGATAAGGCCAACGTGAAAGAAGCTTGGAATAGCGAAATGGGGGCGCCGATTGCAAAATATACCACCGCCATTAAATTGGAGGGCAATGTTTTATATGTGCGATTGAATTCCTCCGTTTTGCGGGAAGAATTAAGTTATGGTAAAGAAAAAATCATCCAATTATTAAATGAAAAGTTGGGAAAACCGCTGATTGAAAAATTGGTGTTGAGATGATTTTTATAAAGAAAAAGATATGAAAGTAGGAATATACGGTCAGTTTTATCAAGAGGATTCGGGAGAAAATATCCAAGATCTCCTGCACGGATTAAACAAAGAAAATATCGAGGTGGTCATCGAAAAAGAATTTTTTGAACTTTTGAAGCAGCATACCGATATTTCTCATCAATATCTGCATTTCAGTACTTTTGAAGAACTGGATAAAACCTATGATTTATTTTTCAGCATCGGAGGTGACGGAACCATATTGAAAACCGCTTGGTTTATCCGGGATTTGGGAATCCCTATTGTGGGTATCAACACCGGAAGATTGGGGTTTTTGGCTACCATTCATAAATCCGAAATCAAAAAAGCCATCGAAGGAATTCTTCACAAAAAATACACTCTGGTAGAACGCAGTCTTCTGAGTGTGGAGGGTTTATCTGACAATCCCGAAATCGGTAAGGATAATTTTGCCTTGAATGAAATTGCCGTTAGTAGAAAAAACACAGCCGCGATGCTCACGATGACCGTTTGGCTGGATGGGGAATATCTGAATGCATTCTGGGCCGATGGTGTAATCCTTTCAACTCCCACCGGCTCCACAAGTTATTCGCTGAGTTGTGGCGGTCCCGTAATCCTTCCCAAAACTGATGCGTTGGTGTTGACCCCCATTGCACCGCACAACCTTAATGTTCGCCCGCTTGTAATTCCGGACAATATCGAAGTAACTATGAAAGTTTCCGGACGTGAAGATGAATATCTGGTATCGATGGATGCCAGAATTACCACCGTAAAAAAAGATACGGTTTTAACCATCCGAAAAGCCCCTTTTAAAATAAGTTTGGTGCAATTGCACGACAGTAGTTTTATTAAGACTTTGCGCAAAAAACTCTTGTGGGGAGAGGACAAAAGAAACAGAAAACACTGAGATTTTTCAAGTTTCAACTTCCACGTTTTTAAAGGAAATTACTCATCCTCTCTTTTTTCTTGGCATGGAGTTTGGGTAAATATTAAGAAAATTTTTCTCGAGGAATTAGGATAGTCATCTTAAAAAAATTGTTTGATTATCTTTGTGCGCCCAGATAAATTTTCATTTTTCTTTTTTAAACATAATTTCTTTTTTTCAGTCTGAATTACAAAGCTTTCCCTGCAATGAAAAATATATTTTTCCTATTTGTTTTCTTCTGTTTATCAACTGCTCATGCTCAATTTGGCAATGATTCTCAAATACTCGACCCGATTGACTGGTCGGCTTCTGTTGAGCAAGAAGACGACAATTTATACACCATAATCTTCAAAGCCGACATCGATCCGGGATGGCATTTATCTTCACAAAAACCTGTGGAAGTTGGTCCTATTCCCACAGCTTTTGTGTTTGACAGCACGGCCACACATTTTGAGTTGATAGGAAAAACCTCAGAGCCGAAAGGCAAAACAGAAATCAATCCGATTTTTGGTGTGGAGCTGACCTCATTTGAAAATGAGGCAATTTTTAAACAGAAAATCAAAGTCTTAGATCCGGGAATTCCCATAAAAGTAGAGGTTAATTTCATGGTATGTGATGACACGCGTTGTTTGCCTCCGGACGCACATAGCTTCACCCTCAACGTGAATAAGACTGGAGATGCCGCGGTAATTAGTGGTTTTACGGGTGAACTCACCGACAGAGATCGGGAAATGACCGATGCTTTAAAGCTTGATCTTGAAGGTTTTCAACCCGATATCAAAGAGAATGAAAAATATCTGACACTTTTCTTTCTTGGATTTATCGGAGGCTTAATTGCCTTGTTGACTCCCTGCGTTTTTCCGATGATTCCTCTCACGGTTTCTTTTTTTATTAAGGGCGCCAAGGACAAGAGAAAAGGATTGATAAATGCCATTTTATACGGCTTTTTCATTTTTGCAATTTATCTTTTACTCAGTTTACCTTTCCACTTGTTGGACAGCGTAAGTCCGGAAATTTTGAACAATATCTCCACAAACCCGATTCTAAATATCTTTTTCTTTGTCATATTTCTGGTGTTTGCCATTTCCTTTTTTGGGTATTTTGAAATCACACTTCCCAGTTCGTGGAGTAACAAAATGGACAAAAAAGCTTCAAGTGTCGGAGGGATTATTGGAATATTTTTCATGGCTTTGACTTTAGCAATAGTTTCTTTTTCCTGTACCGGACCAATCTTGGGTTCGCTTTTGGGGGGGTCGCTTTCCAGCGATGGGGGAGCGATGCAGCTTTCCATCGGAATGGGAGGATTCGGACTGGCTTTGGCCTTGCCGTTTGCCCTTTTTGCAGTATTTCCAAACTGGTTGGACTCCCTTCCAAAAAGTGGAGGTTGGTTGAATACCGTGAAGGTTTGCTTGGGTTTCCTCGAACTTGCTTTTGCCTTAAAATTCCTCTCCAATGCTGATTTGGTTATGCACTGGGGTATTCTGCCCAGAGAAGTTTTTATTGGTTTATGGATAGCTATTGGAATTGGACTTGCACTTTATCTTTTTGGAAAAATACGTTTTCCACATGACAATCCCGCACAAAAAATTGGCACTTCCAGAAAGATTACCGGATTGGTAGTGACCGTTTTTGTTTTGTATTTATTACCCGGATTAACCAATACAGCTTATGCCAATTTAAAACTCTTGAGCGGCTTTCCCCCACCTCTTTCTTACAGTCTTTATGATAAAGAAAGTGGATTGTTAGGCCTGAATATTTATCATGATTTTGATGAAGGCATGGCTGCTGCCCGAGAAGCCGGAAAACCTGCCATGATTGATTTTACCGGTTGGGCATGTGTAAACTGCCGCAAAATGGAAGAACAAGTGTGGAGCCAGCCGGAAGTGCACAAAATTTTGGAAGAGGAATATATCATCATATCCCTTTATGTGGATGATGGAGAATTATTGCCTGAAGATAAGCAGTTTAATTTTTTACGCCCTAAAGGAGGTGTGAAAGAAATTGAAACTATTGGCGATAAATGGGCTACTTTCCAAACCCTAAATTTCAGTAATAACTCACAGCCGTTTTATGTGTTGATGGAAAACGAAAATACCATATTGAACAAGCCCGTGGGATATACTCCGGATGTTAATAAATATGTAGATTGGTTAGAAGACGGGTTGAGAAATTTCAAAAAAGAGTAGCTTTTTTTTTAAAAAAAATCCTGATAATTGTACTCTCCTTTGGGTGTGTTCTTCTATTTTTTTTGTTCGCAAGGCAATGGGTTTTCTCCCGAAACGGAAAAAGAAAGCTTGTCCACTAAAATATAAAAGTTATCCCCTTTGGTATAGATGAACTCTGGTTTGCCCGCTTCTTTTGGATGAAGTGTTTTGCGGTATTCCGTGAGAAAATCCTCTTCGTCTTCGGTAAACCCATAATTGAAGGTAACAAGTTGATTATAATTATTTTTAAACTGAACTTCTGAAACGGTTTTGTCCCCGTGGTGACGAACAAAACGTAACCGAAATTCGATGTTTTCATAACAACTTGTAGGTTGCCATTCTTGCCATTTCTCTTGAGCAGAGACGGGGAAAGCAATAATAAAAAATAGAATGGTCAATATGTTTAAATACTTTTTCATGAAGCTCTGTTTTTAATCTGTGGTTGGTAGGATTTCTGTGTATTCATTTAGATATTGTTGGCTTTCTTCTGAGGAAATTAATGAATATTCTGCTTTTGAGTTCCACATACCTGTCTTAGCCGTCAGTAATATATAGTATGTTTTTTCGGGTTCAATCTCGATATTCATTATTTTGGATTTCCATCCTTTATCGTTGGAATGTAAGACTAAATTTCCCGGTTCAGCTTGAAATTTACAAAATTGTCCATCACTGATTTTCACAACAGATTGATCTTCATAAACCACGGGCATGGGTACAAATGTGCCGGCAAGCTTTTTCTTTCTAATCAAATAAACCGTGGCATAACGGCTTATGTCGATCACTTCTTTTTTATCCGAAACATTGGTATTGTCGAGTGGAAGCGTACTGGGATTGAAATAAAGCGGTTTTTGATTATTTTCAGGGATTTTTGAATCCTGAGAAATATCAGATGTGTGCAGTTGAGCTATTTTTTCATTATTAGGACTAGAATCAGAATCTAAATATTTACTGGAATTGTTTTTGATTGAAGCTGAGGTGTCCACGTTATTGGTATCCGGTAAATGCACAAAACCCGTCGTCGTTTTGCCCAAGTCAAAATAATTGACGAGTTGCAAGCCGCGTCGATATTTAACGTGCAAAGTGTCATAATCTACACCCGTTGGACCGTATTTTTTAATCGCAAATATATTCTCGTGATTTTCCTCCAAAGGAACCCGCACATAACTGATTGTTGCAGGAAGGGTTTGCCAGTTTCGGGTATCAGCTTGTTCGGTGGCAGCTCCGATGGCATCTGTTCCCAATTTAAAAATTTCTCCGCCTACACCACCCAATAAATTCTTTCCCAGTGCACCGGCACCTGCACTGGCAGCTTTTTTGGTTACAAAACGAGCAGCAATATCCACAACTTCGCGCATCATTCTATCCCGTAAACATTGGCGCGCAATGGGGTAATAATTTTGAGCGAGATTAAAAGTCTTCTCCTCTCCATCTACAATCAAAGCTGCATTATGATAATAACTGTTGCGTTGTTGATAATAAGGAATGGCAATGGCATTTATGCCGATATTTACACCCGGGGGAATAGGAATAGCAATACTTCCTTCTCCGTAGCTTCCCACAAAAAGTCCCCCTGCACCCGAGGCTGTAATAATGGTTTGATCTTTTGCCGGTCCGAGGCCGTTTTCCCAGAAAATAATGGCTTCAGCTTCATGGGCTTTAGAAACAGGATTAGAAAGTTCGAATAATTTTGAGTAACGGCTATATTCATTATGAAATCCCATTTTATCGGCCGTACGCAGCAGGTCATATTTCAGTTGTTGGGGAAGGGACACTCCATAATAAGACCCCTCATGGGTCAAGTATATTTCCGCAGCGTTTCTGTATGCAATAAAAGCATTGTTGACATCTCCCGTAGCCTCATATAAAATACCTTGTAAAATTTGTGAAAAGGCATCTTCGGTGAATTTATTTTTATTTTTTTTATAGCGGGAATTCAGCTCATTCAACTTGATGTTGATACGTTTTGCTTCCACCAAAGCCTCCATGGGCATTCCCATTTGATAGAAATTCAATGCTTTGTAATAGTGCAGCGTGACTTTTTCAAAATCTTCTCCTTTGTAAGGTTCAGCTAGTGGATTAGTGAGTTTTGCAGCGATTTCCTGCCCTACACTGCTTTTTATTTGATCATCAATAAGAATATAGGCTTCTTCAAAAAGCCGATTGCTTTCTTCATAATTTCCTCTCATATGTTCCACTTTGCCTTTTTCAAAAAGATACAACAATCGGTTTCTTTCTTTTTGTAGGAAATTATTAGCTTCGATTTCAGCAGTAGCCATATCCAAATTCCCTTGGAGTAGGTCTCCTTGAAAAGTGGCTGTCTTTTGTTGATAAGTTGCTCCACATGAATATAGCAAGAATACGCAGATAGAAGCCAATGCCCATCGACTTAAGTATTTGGAAATATTCATAATTGCCATTTTGGTGATTAAAAGGAAAATAATCCATTTTTTCAGCAAACCTGCCGGGAACTGGCAGGATTGCTGAAAGCTGCTTTGAAGCTTGTGAATGGGGTTAGGATTCGAAATTTTATACCTTCTTGTTTCCCAGGTATTTTTTGATTTTTTTGTCTCCAATCCAGACTTTCTCGTTGGTTTCGAGGTTTGAAAGCTCCAAATCAATTTGGTAGAAAATAGTTTTTTCTTTGCCTTGTTGATCTACAATGGAGTTGATTGTTCCTTGCAACATAAAATCTGCACCGTATTCTTCTCCAAATTTTTTCATAGTTGCAGCGGAGGAATAATTTTGTTGATCGGCGCGTTCTGCACGGAGTTCTTCACGCATTGCACCCCCCTGAACAAGACGCATTCTTCCGGAGTTGATAATTGCTTTTTCAATATCCTTTGAAAAAGTTTCCGTAGCGATATGCTCATGTGATTTGTTGACGATTAATCCCACTATGAGGATGGGTTCTTTTCCGTTGTTTCGTGAGGTATAGGTGTTATACCATGAATGCATCATCAACTCATCGGTGATTTCCTCTGCGGTGAGGCGGGAATCGGTTTCATTCCATCGGCCACTCAAATCAGTAACAGAGTCTTCAGCCATCCTTTGAACATTCGGGGTTCCACAACTTCCCAACACAAGAAGCGTGAACAATAAAATCATTCCTGTTTTTTTTCTGCAAGATCTTTTCATAATATATTGTTTTGATTTATTTGCTGTAAAAGTATCTCATAACGATGGGGCAAACAATACCCAATTGCAGGTATTTTTTTAAATTATTAAGATTTATATTGTGAACGGATTTTTATAAAAATTTAATCTTTCATTTTATATTTGCACCCACAGCCGCGCGCGTGGTGGAATTGGTAGACACGCTGTCTTCAGGCGGCAGTGCCGCAAGGTGTGGAGGTTCGAATCCTCTCGCGCGCACCACAAAACCCGATCCTGGAATAGTTTCGGGTTTTTTTGTTGTAAATTTGACCGAAGTAGAGAGAGAGAATATATTTTATAACTTGATTTTTTATTGAGAAAAAATCAGAGAACTGTCCTTCATATATTAATTATCACAAAAAGAAACCTGAAACTTTGAGCCAAAAAAAATGTCAATTGAAGTAGATAAAATATCAAAAATTTATGGGAATCAGAAAGCCTTGGACGAAGTTTCTTTTTCCATTAAAAAAGGAGAAATCGTAGGTTTTTTGGGACCCAATGGTGCCGGGAAATCCACGATGATGAAAATCCTCACAGGATATCTGCCCGCTACTTCCGGAAAGGCGATGATAAAATCATCTGATGTGGAGGAACAAAAGCTGGAGGTGCAAAAGCATATCGGTTATCTTCCGGAACACAATCCTCTTTATTTGGAAATGTTTGTACGAGAATATTTGTCTTTTAATGCAAAGATTTATAAAATACACCACACCCGGATTGAGGAAGTTATAGAACTCACCGGGCTCAGTCCCGAGGCCAATAAAAAAATCGGTCAGCTTTCCAAGGGTTATCGACAACGGACAGGCCTGGCTTGTGCCTTGTTGCACGACCCCGAAGTTTTGATTTTGGACGAACCCACTACAGGACTTGACCCCAATCAGCTGGTGGATATTCGTCGGCTTATTAAAAATATTGGAAAAGATAAAACCATTCTTCTTTCGACGCACATTATGCAGGAAGTGGAAGCGATTTGTGATCGAGTCATCATTATCAATAAAGGAAAAGTGGTGGCTGATAAAAAAATTGCGGATTTGCAATC
Organism: uncultured Flavobacteriaceae bacterium; assembly: GCA_964410335.1. Taxonomy (GTDB): domain Bacteria; phylum Bacteroidota; class Bacteroidia; order Flavobacteriales; family Flavobacteriaceae; genus DASSWG01. The sequence continues at coordinate 39,573 of CAYPGZ010000006.1, forward strand.
TTCAAATAAGCAACTCATACTTGTGGAATTTGATTATCGTGTGGAAGAACAACTCCTACAAAAAATTCCCAAAATAGAAACCGCTGAAAACAAAGGAGGCTTTGCGTATGAATTGAATTTCAATACCGGGGAAGACATGCGTCCGGCGGTTTTTGATTTTGCTCACGACAATGGTCTAAAAATCCTTCAACTGGAAAGAAAAAGTCAAAATCTGGAAAAGCTTTTCAGAGATTTAACCGCCGGCAAAACTGACCTTACGGAACCGGTTATCTAAAGATTAAACTACCGGTGTAAAACTCTTCCACTTCCACAATCGGGGGTTTATTAAGAGAAATAACATCCCCGGTACTGCGAATTTCCCCTTTGAGAGATTGTTGTGGATTCAAGAAAAGCCGGTTACTGCTGCGGTGGAAAAATTCGATATGTTGTGCGATTAGGTTTCCGGCTTCAAGCCGTCCGTCTGAGGAATAAAAACCCACAAAGAAATTTTCGGTTTCGCCCGATAGTTTGAAATACGAAAAACCATTGGCAACGACTTTCAGGTTTTCGCAATCCA
>CAYPGZ010000007.1:0-18506 GCA_964410335.1 uncultured Flavobacteriaceae bacterium
ATAACCATCCAATCACAACAAGAGCTGCGAGAATCCCGATGAGGCCTATAAACAGTTCGATTATTTCTATAAGAATTAGGAAAACAATCACGGCTACGGCAATGACTCCCAACAGCAAAACAAAAAATGTGGTTTTCATATCACTGATTTAAATTGTTTCAAAAAACGGATATCATTTTCGTAGAATAATCGAATGTCATCGATTTGATAGAGCAACATGGCGATACGCTCGATGCCCATTCCAAAAGCAAAACCGGAATATTCTTCGGGATTTATGTTGCAATTTTCCAATACGGCGGGATCAGACATTCCACAGCCCATAATTTCCAGCCATCCCGTTCCTTTGGTAATACGATAATCGGTTTCGGTTTCCAATCCCCAATAAATATCTACCTCGGCGCTGGGTTCGGTGAAAGGAAAATAGGAAGGTCGCAACCGGATTTTGGATTTTCCGAAAAGTTGTTCTGTAAAATACAATAATGTCTGTTTCAAATCGGCAAAGGAAACTCCCTTATCGATATATAAACCTTCAACTTGGTGGAAAATACAATGGGAGCGAGCGGAAATATCTTCATTGCGGAAAACCCTTCCGGGAGAAAGGGTACGGATGGGAGGTTTATTTTGTTCCATATAACGGATTTCCACACTGGAAGTGTGTGTCCTCAACAACATTTCCTCGGGATTTGTTTGCACAAAAAAAGTGTCTTGCATGTCCCGCGCCGGATGATGATCCGGCATATTCAACGCTGAGAAATTATGCCAATCATCCTCGATTTCAGGACCTTCGGAAACGTTGAACCCAATATTGGAAAAAATATCGATGATTTGATTCTTTACAATAGAAATCGGGTGCCGCGAACCAATTTCCACAGGCTCTCCGGGACGTGTCAAATCACCATAAAGCTTCTTTTGATTTTCCTTGTTTTCAAGTTGATTTTTTAGGGCATCCACTTGGGTTTGCACGGTGTTTTTCAACTCGTTGATGGCTTGTCCTATTTGTTTTTTTTCTTCGTTAGGCACTTTTTTAAAATCCGCAAACAATGCGTTTAAAACCCCTTTTTTACCCAAAAAACGGATTCGGAATTGTTCGATTTCTTCTAAAGAAGTGCTTTGAAAACTTTTAGCCTCGTCAAGAAAAATTTGAATCTTATTGATCATCTATCTGATGTTTGTTGTCTCTAATCCACGCATAGAACAGTAATTAAAAAAACTGATCTCGTTTGGTCTAAAATTAATGTTCACTCAAGAGATAAACTCTTTTTCTAAAAAATAATTTACGATAGCTTCCTTCATCAACACGGATTGCTCCCCGGGTTTTAGGGCAGGAAGTTTTTCCAACACTTTGTAGTGTGGCCAACCTTCGTCATCGTAATAATCAAATTCATAATACCCGTAGGGTTCCAATAATCGGCAGATGGCAATATGCATCAAATCCAATTTGTGATCTTTTTTAAACCTGCGGTGGAGTTGCCCCAATTCTTGCACCCCGATTAAGTAAATAATTCCGTCCAAATCCATGGTTTCTCCACCGGCAAATTGCCTGGAGAGTTTCTCTTGGACTGCCTCCCAATGTTTTTTCAACTGCTCATCCCGTGCCATGCCGCAAAGGTAAGTATTGGTGTTGAATTTTATAAATCAAGGAATAAGTATATTTGACCAATGAATATAATTGATATCATCCTGCTTGTTTTTCTGCTCTTCGGCTTTATCCGTGGGTTTATTAAGGGTTTTTTTGTAGAACTGGCATCCCTCGTGGGCTTGATTGCAGGAATTTATGGTGCGCTGCATTTCTCTTATATTTTCGTGGATCTACTGGAAGGATGGATTTCATGGGAAAAAAAATATATTGAACTCAGCGCTTTCGGAATAACTTTTATCTTAATTGTAGTGGCCGTGGCTTTGCTGGGAAAACTGCTTACCAAAATCTCGAACATTATAGCCCTGGGATTGGTAAACAAATTTTTAGGTGCTCTTTTTGGTTTATTAAAAACCGGTTTGTTGCTGAGCATCATTCTTTGGTTTTTTTCCATTTTAAATGAAGACCGAAATTTTATCGAACAGGAAAAATTGGAGACTTCCACGCTCTATCAACCCGTGAAAGAAATCGTGCCTTTGATTTTACCTTCGGTGATGGAGGAAGCCAGAAAATATGGAATTGGAGAATCATGAATACTCAAAACCGGGCCGTGCAAAAAATGTCTGAAAAATTACTCGAACATTTTAGAAAATATGTTGATATAGACCATGCGAAGGAAGCCGGAGTTTTGAGTTTTTTTCAATCTAAAACATTTTCAAAAAAAGAAAACCTGCTTGTTCAGGGCAGTATATGTAAATATCATTTTTTTGTGCTTGCAGGCTGTTTGCGAATGTTTTTTATCGATGAGAAAGGTAATGAGCAAACCATTCAATTTGCTATTGAAAATTGGTGGCTCACCGATTATCTCGCTTTTGCACAGCAAGGTGTAAGCGGATTTAATATTCAAGCCGTCGAAAAAACACAAATCCTTCAGATAAGTTATCCCCATCAGGAAAAATTACTTTCTCAATTCCCGAAGTTGGAGCGGTATTTCAGGTTGATATATCAACGAGCTTATTCGGCTGCTTTGCTACGCACAAAATATCTCTACACCTTTTCTAAAGAGGAAATCTATCATCATTTCAATGAGCGTTTCCCCGAATTTACCCATAGGGTTCCACAACATTTATTAGCTTCCTATTTAAATATGACCCCGGAATATTTGAGTGAAATCAAAAAGAAGTCGCTTTCTTAAACCAGTTTAAGATTTTCCTGAAGTACGGATTTTATCTTTGTCACAAAATAGATAAAAATGAAAACCCGAATCAACATTCAAAAATTAGAACCCGCAGCCTATGAAGGCATGTTGGCGCTAGAGACTTATCTTAGAAAATCGACACTTTCAAGCAGTCATTTGGAATTAATCAAAATCAGAGCTTCGCAAATTAACGGCTGCGCATTTTGTATTAATATGCACACCACCGATGCCTTGAAAAATGGGGAAACCGCCCAACGTATTTTCCTGCTCAATGCATGGCGGGAAACCGATTTATTCACTGAAGAAGAGCGGTGTATTTTGGCAATCACCGAAGAAGTGACCCTCATAAACCAAAACGGTTTAAGCGATGAAACCTACGCGCAAGCCCAAAAACTTTTTGCAGACAACTATCTCGCTCAAATCATAATGGCGGTAGTCACGATAAATTCGTGGAACAGAATTGCAATCAGCACCCGAATGCCCGTTGAATAATTTATTGGGAGGTATCCACAGGAAGCTCTTTCACAGGTTGCACTCCGTCCGGTTGATTCAATGAAGGAGATTCGTCTTCTCCTGTAAATATTTCAACTGAATCCAAGTCGGTATCTTTCCTCATTTCATCAAACGATGGGGCTTCCTCAGGGGGGAGAAATTTTTCCATATAATCATTAAACTCCGCGATTTTTTCCTCTGCGATTTCATCGTCTTGATTGACGACCAACAAATCTACCAAGCTGCGGTATTTGTAGATGGTTGTGGAAATCTCATCAAAATTACGGTTTTGAGCCCGACGATCCCATGTGCTGTACCAATCGAGTTCCTCTTGATATTTCTCAACGATTTGATTCCAGATCTCGCGTGCTTTTTCTTTTTCCCCTATTTCATAATAACCGGAAATAAAGGGATCCAAAAGCGTGTAATGCCCATAATGCTCTATAGGCATTTTTTCCATGCCTAAATCCAAAATGGTTTTTGCTTTCATGGTGTCACCTTCTTTAAGAAGTTCTTCCACCAAACGTCCCATATTGCTGCGATAGGTAATGGAATTTCGGCGGGTGGGAGGATGATGATAAATCTCATCGCTCTCGCTGTTGCCCCATTTCCAGCCCATCACAATATCATACATCAAATCAGCATCGATTCTACCCATATCAAAAAAGCTTTGATGCTCCGTTTTAATAGGCACGAGTTTATAACAAACTCCGTCGAGTTGAAGATAATCTGACATCCAGAGATAATCGGCATCGGTAAAGCTTCCTCCGGTGAAATAAATGGGTCGTTTCCAATCTGTATTGGCCACGATATCCAACATAATCAATCGGTTTTTATAAATAATATTGGGAAGCTCCAAATCGATATAAGACACAATCTCATCAGCATTTTCAGGCTTTACGATCCCACTATCCAAAACATTTTGTTTATTTACGGGCAATCGTAGGTTTTTGGCAGGATAAAGATTCACGGTTTGGCCGCTATTGAATTGACTTTGTGTGGAGGGGTGATCACTTTTCACATATTGCAACCAATTTTGCACTGTCATAGTATCCGGCATACGCGGATCATCCTGATAAATAATCGCCTCGTTTTTTCCTACATTGTAATCGGCATGTTCCAAAGTAGTTTTAACGGGAGCTCCTTCATAAGCTTGCCATTTTGCCTGATCGATATACCAAGGGGTATAGAGCAGTTGCGTGTTCAACACCCGCACATCCCTGCGATAGCCTTCCACTTCCTGAAGATACCAAAGCAAGAAAGTATCGTTATCCCCAATAGTAAACAAAATTGCGTTTTCGGCTACTGAATCCAGATATTTTTTTCCCATTGCCAGAGCCGTGTATCGTCCGGATCGATCGTGATCATCCCAGTTTTGGGCGAGCAATATTCCCGGAACCACCAAACAGACGGCACACACTATCGGAGCAGCAAGCCTGGGTTTTATATGTTCTTGAAGCCAATTAAAAATAGCATAAACTCCATACCCCATCCAAATTGCAAAAACATAAAAAGACCCCACAAGCGCATAATCCCGCTCCCGAGGTTGAAATGGATTTTGATTTAAATAAACTACTAAAGCTATGCTGGTAAATAAGAAAAATACCATCAGCACCCAAAAGCTTTTTTTATCCCGGTTGAAATGAAAAAACAATCCGATTATCCCTAAAATAAACGGTAAGAAATAATAAGTATTCCGGGCGGGATTATTTTTCATATCCGAAGGCAAATTGTCTTGCGGAGGCAAAAACAACTCATCGATAAAATTGATTCCACTAATCCAGTTCCCATTCAGGTCGTCCATATAGCCTTGCAAATCGTTTTGCCTTCCCACAAAATTCCACATGAAATAACGGAAGTACATATATTTGACCTGATATTCCCAAAAGAAGCTGATATTATCCCAAAAATCGGGCTTCTTTACTGTGATATAATCCGAGAATTTTTTTAAAAACGCCAAATATTCTTCACTGTTGACCTGTCCGGTTTGAAATTGATGTTGAATTTCTGATACGGCCTGAGTCAATTCCGGATGTTGTTGATATTCCGGGCGAACTTTTACTTCCAGAGGACCGGTGAAATTGAGATAATTATCCGCTTTGGACGGATCCCACATTCGGGGAAACAAGGTTTTGTGATCCTCATGAGGATTCATCACCGTGTTTTCATACTCATTTACAATTTCATACTTCCCCGATTTATAATTACGCTCATAAAAAGGTTCACTATCGGTGTAAGGATCATTTTCATTTAAACCGGCAAAAACATCGGTGAATTGAGCTCCGTAAAACAAATGTGTTTCGCCGTATTGTTCCCGGTTGTAATAAGCCAACAAAGAACGAGCATCACTCGGGTTGTTTTCATTGATGGTCGTCCCGGCATTGGCCCGGATAGGAAGCATCATCCAGCATGAAAATCCGATAAGAATAAACAACACACAATGGAGAATACTGTTTGCCGTGACATAATGCTTTCGCCTCGTGTGCCGCAAAGAGTATACAAAGAAAAGGATGATGGCCACAAAAGCGATAATGGTTCCACTGTTAAATGGAAGACCGAGCGAATTGGTGAAAAATATCTCCGATACTGCAAAAAAGGTAAGGGTGTAAGGTAAAAGTAATTTAAAGACAAACATCAAACTTCCCACTACAATCAGCGTCGCCACGATAAAGTTTTTCACGGTGACATCTTTGTATTTTTTAAAAAAATAAAGATACCCGATTGCCGGAATGGTCAACAAAGCCATAAAGTGCACTCCAAAAGAAAGACCTATAATAAAAGAAATCAGGATAAGCCACCGGTTTCCTCGTGGTTTAAACATATCGCGTTCCCACAGCAAACCCACATAAAAAAGCACTGCCATAAAAAAAGCAGCCATCGCATAGACTTCGGCTTCACCGGCATTAAACCAAAAACTATCGGTAAAAGCAAACGACACCGATCCGATAAAAGACCCTCCGAGAATAGCGATATTTTGGGCAAGAGTATTCTTTTTGTGATCTCCGATAATTTTCCGAACCAACATCGAAATGGTCCAAAACATAAATAAGATGGTGAAAGCACTGGAAAATACAGACATCATGTTTACCATCAAAGCGATTTGGCTCTCATCGGTGGTAAAGTTGGAAAAAAAAGCCCCGATCATTTGAAAAAGAGGCGCTCCGGGTGGATGCCCTACTTCCAATTTTGTTGAGGTGGAAATATATTCCCCTACATCCCAAAAACTCACTGTAGGTTCGACGGTAAGTGTGAAAACTACCAAGGCAATGCCAAAGGCAACCCAGCCGAGGATTTTGTTCCATTTAGGAAAATCAAATTGCTTCATCAAGATTAGATTATCCGGCGAATTTAAGCATACAACTCTTCTAAACCTCATTTAGAGACTACAAAATATGTATTTCTTCCTTATTTTGAGTCAGAATTTTTTATTGGAATAATCGCCATTTTCTTTTTTTAAAATAGAAAAATAAACTCCTTTGTATGCTCATCTTGTTAAAACGGAAAAGCTTGAGGTTTATTTTATTTCCTATTGGAAGGCTATTTCTTCCGGAAAGTGAGATTAACAAAAAAACCACGCATACACGGATGTTTTTATTCTATCCGTGCATACGTGGGAATAAATAATATGAAAATCTACTTACAGGAAGGAAAAACCTACCGCGAGTGAAACCACCGAGTTCTTTCCTTCACCTCCATCCATTACATCTGTAAAGCCATAATTATATCGGGCGTCGAGACGTAATCCAAAAGGAAAATCATATCCCAACCCAATGGCTCCTGCCACGTCAAAATCATTGCTTTCGATGCCTTCTCCAATTCCACTAAACACCTCACTGATATCATCTTTTACCACAAATCCGAATTGTGGACCAATTTGGACGTTCAGCCCTTGTATTAAATAATATTTGAGAATGATAGGCACATTCACATAAGTCAGGTCAAAATCTCCTGCATCAAATTTTGCACCTTGTTGTGAGTAAAGTAACTCAGGTTGGATGGCCATTTTGTTGAATTTTATCGCAAAAAATGCTCCGCCCAGAAAACCTGTTTTATTATCGAAATTGGAAGCATCGGTGATATTTGCGAAGTTTGCTCCGGCTTTAATTCCCAAATCTATCTCCTGTGCATTCAAGGAAAGAGCGAGGAAAATGCCGCATGTCATTAAAATCAATCGTTTCATAATTATTCGTTTTTAGTTAGTATTCATTGTGAGCAGTTTATCGGAAAATTAAAACAAATATCCGATTCCTGCTTGAATAACCGAATTTTTTACATCAGAATCGGGAAAGGTTTCCGTGAAGGCATAATTATACCTTGCTTGAATAAAAAATCCGTTGTTGAACTTATACTCAAGACCGCCGGCCAATCCAAAATCGATATCGTTATCCTCGATATCCAAATCGCCTTCAAGGTTAGTATTCCCGGAGTCGAGTTCAAGTTTTTCATTCATCCGAAAGCCCACTTGTGGTCCGAGTTGAAGGTTTAATCCATCTACCAAATAAATTTTGGCAAGCACCGGAACTTGAATATAATCCAATTTCAAAGTTCCTTCTCCAAAAAACAACTCCCCTTCGGCACCTTGTTGAGAATACATAATTTCAGGCTGCACAGAAAATCGTTCGGAGAAAGGAATTTCAACTAATCCCCCGGCATGAAAACCGGTTCTGCTATCCGAATTGGCATCGTCCCCGGAAAGCGAAGCGAAATTCACTCCCGCTTTAATCCCGAATTGGATTAAATCCGTATTATTTTGTGCATTGAGATTAAAGGTGAATACAATTGCGGCTGCAATAGCCAATGCTGATTTCTTCATTGTTCTGGTTTTTTTGATTCAACACAAATGTAGATTTGTTTTTCCCAAATATTAGCGAAAAAAAACCTAAGATTGCCTTAAAGTAGATAATTTTACCTGAATGAACTGGGCACACGCATTAAAGGATTATAAGACATATCTCCGTATTGAACGCGGACTTTCAAATAATTCCATCGAAAACTATGCTTTTGATGTGCTCAAACTCATCAATTTCTTAGAAAACCATAAAATGGAAGTCTCTCCTATTTCCATTGAAGAAGAAGACCTTCAAGCTTTTATCCATGAAATTGGAAAACAACTGAACGTACGCTCGCAATCCCGTGTGATTTCCGGGCTGCGTGGATTTTTCAATTATTTGGTTTTTGAAGGTTATCGCGCAGATAATCCCCTGGAACTCATCGAATCTCCAAAACTCGGCAGGAAACTTCCGGATACACTTTCCACGACGGAGATAGATCAACTGATTGATGCCATAGATTTGAGTCACCCTCAAGGAGAGCGAAACCGAGCCATGTTGGAAACCCTTTACGGGTGTGGACTTCGGGTAAGCGAATTGGTAAACCTTAAGATTTCGGATTTGTTTTTTGAAGAGGGGTTTATAAAAGTCACAGGCAAAGGAAACAAACAACGTTTTGTTCCGATTGGGAAGGTCACTCAAAAATTCATTACGCTTTATAAAGACCGGGTACGGCTTCATCAAAAAATAGAAAAATCAGCGCAAAACACTTTATTTTTGAACAGACGAGGCAAGCCGCTAACTCGTGCCATGGTATTTACTATCGTCAAACAACTGGCTGAAAAAAGCGGTATCCGAAAAACCATCAGTCCGCACACTTTTCGGCATTCCTTTGCTACTCATTTATTGGAAAATGGGGCAAATTTACGTGCCATTCAAGAGATGTTGGGTCATGAGAGCATCACAACCACCGAAGTGTATGTGCATTTGGATCGCACACATTTACGGAAAACCATAGAGAAATATCATCCGAGAAGATGAAAAATTCCTGAGTTTTCTACCCTTTTATGGCTGAATGCATAAAGATTTCAAACACGATTAATCCTCATCGTATTGTTCTCCAAAATTAAAGGCAAGGCTAAAGCGCAAAGTACCTTCCAATGGGTTTTGCACTTTTGCCGTGGAGAAAAGGTAGGAAACATCAATATTGATTGAAGTATATCGAAATCCGGCACCTAAACTAAGGAATTGTCGGAATCCTTTTTCCTCACTTTCGCGAAAATAACCCATTCGAAAAGCAAAACTTTCTTGATAGCGATATTCGGCTCCCAGAGCCCACGTAACTTCTTTCAATTCTTCGCTCAATCCGTCGGGAGCATCGCCCCAAGAAGAAAAAATGGCGTTGAACTCACTGATGTTGTTGTATTCTTCGGCATCTTCGGCATCGATATCGCCGTCGTTGTCAAAATCCTGTGGAGTAGGCACCAATAATTTATTTATTTCGGCGTAGGTCCCGATGGTATTATTTCCATCGAGGATAAAATCAAAACCCATTCCGGCTTTAAAGTTGGTAGGAATAAAACTTTCTTGTCCCGCATCGTCGTATTTGATTTTGGGACCAATATTGGAGATGTTGATTCCTCCTCGCCAACGGCCATCAAAATCCCCATACGCGATTTCTTCACTTTGATAGAAAGCTGAAATATCCACAGCAAAAGAATTTGCGGCAGAAGCATCAGCATCAAGCCCGGGAATTTTTAAGTCTGAACGCAGATAACGACCGGTGACCGCCATTGAAAAACGCTCGCTCAATCTCAGGGCATAAGAAAGGTCCAGGGCAAATTGGTTGGGCTCCACGGGGCGTGGGATTTCTTCAATACTTTGTCGCAATTGAATGGTTCCGAGACTAAAATAACGCAAACTTCCTGCAAAAGCACTTCGCTCACTGATTCGGTTATAGTATAGTAATTGTCCGAGGTTGATGTCCGTCACCAACTCCCTCAAATAAGGGGTATAGGAAAGTCCAACAGCCTGCTGGTCGATGATAAAAGCATATTTTGCCGGGTTCCATTGTTGGGAATAGGCGTCTGCGGGAGTGGCGACACCTTGATCTCCCATTCCGGAAGCCCGTGCATCACCGGCAATCATCAGGAAAGGAACGGCTGTAGTAATTACCCGGTCGCTTGGAGTGAGTGGTTCATCTTGTGCTGAAAGGGAATAAGTAAAACAAAGAAAAATCCCCAGAGATATTGTACAGATTTTGTTTTTCATCAGTATTGGAAAATAATTTGGCAAATATAGGTTTTTAATAAAATCTAAAGGATGACCAATTTCTCGTATTTCTCCACCTTGTCATTAGTTAACGTGGATTTAACTGTAAGCTTATACACATACACTCCTTTTCCGATAGCTTGGCCAAAATCATCTCTTCCGTTCCAGGTAATTTCCCGGGAAAGAAATCCATCGGTAGTGACGACTCGATTTTCGGTCCAGACTATTTTTCCGGAAACGGTAAACACCTGAACCTGAACTTGTAAAGGCTCAAAAGGGCGATTGTGATTGAACCAAAATTCGGTGTAGTTATGAAAAGGATTCGGATAATTTAGCACTCTTGTGATTTTTAGTTCTCCATCACCGGCCACTACAAATTGAATTTCGGCAGTTGAGGAATTATTGTAAACATCCCATGCTTTAAACGTCAAGGTGTGTAATCCGGGCTCCAAATCGCGTAATTTATAATAGACTGTTCCGCGGGTATAATCATCGATTTCGGTTTCGTAATAATCATTAACAATGTAAGGATTAGTTTCGTCACCATCAAGAATTGCCACCAAGTCATGACCGATTCCGCTGGCGGTATTGATTCCGTTTGCGTCGTAAAGTTTAGCTAACAGAAAAGGGGAACTGTTGGTTATTCCTCCGGAAACAAAATTCTCGTCGTTCATATACAATTTGATTTCCGGTCCAAGGTTGTCCTCGGGTGCATTTTCATTGATTCCCCCCACCAATACAGACATATCATATCCGGTTTGATCTTCCAACACATTGTTTTTGAGGGCATAAAAACTCACACGTCCCGTATCTACCGGGATAGCAATATCTTTCGGAACCACAAATTCAAAATCAAAAAGTCCATTTTTTACCGAGGCTTGTCCGCGAAAAATAGTTTCCCCCAAAGTAGTAAATTCGAAAACCCCTGTTCCGTCGTTATTCAAGGTTTTGCGTTTGATGCGTTTATCAAAAATCACCGTGGAAAGCACACCTTCATAGTCTGAATAAAGTGCTCCTCCGGGCGTGGTTACTTGTCCTGAAACGCGCACATGGCTTAAAGCCTGCAACGTATCAATAGGTTGATTGGTATTAACGTCCCGGATTTCGGTAAGACTGACTTTGGGTTCGGGAATAGCCAATTTCATCGCAGGATCACCAAAATAAAAAATAACCCGTTTATCAAAACTCCCATTTTGGTTTTTCGTAATACGAAGTACTTCTGCAACCGATTGATTGGTGCTTTGATTATATTCAAAGAGTCTCGGAGCCAGTTCCTGATTGAAATTGGAGCCTGTAGTAACCCCAATAGATCGTGTAGTTGCAATGGAAGCCACTCCACCTGCGTCTTCTTGCCACAGTAAGTATTCGCCTCCCGTGGGACGATGTGGATTATCAAATTTTGTAAATTCGCAAGTAACAATCACAAAAACGGGATATTTTCCCGGGTTAACCCAGCTTTCAATATCCTCTTTTTTCACCAAACGTTCTTGAGCAAGGCCGTCTTCTCCGCCATGTCCCAGATAATTAAAGACCAGCGCGCCTCTTTCAATGGCTTCGGCAATATCTTTATTTACTTCGGGATAACGTTCTCCTCCGGCAGAAGATTGCTGCTGATACGCATCGGGATAGATTTTATACGTATTAATATAAGGAAGATTTTCGCCTAAATCTTTCGCAATATTATCCAGAGTAACTTGAAGTCCGAAATCTGAACTTTGATCGGCGTCATCGGAAAGGAGGATAAAATTATTTCTCCAACTGCCATAGGATTCCTTACTTTCATACTTTATGACTTTATCCACAGCAATTCGAGCCAACTCCGGAGTGTCGGCAATTATTCTTCCCACAGCAATATCCAGTAGATCAGTTGAAGACATGCCACCTTCATTATCATCCATCATTCCATAAAAATCATCCGAAGCATAAGTATTGGAACTCACAGTCAAACTCGGAGCATTTTGGTAAGTGGGAACAATATTATTATTTCCGCGCAGACGATTTTTATAATCTACAGAAGCATCTCCAAAGAGGCATAAGTATTTCAGCCGTTGTGAAGCCGAGGAAGCGTTGTGATATACATAAGCTATAAAATTTCGGATAGCGCCAATTCCCGGTTTTCCTGAATTGAATTCTTCATAAATGGTTTTCAGCAAGACCACTTTCACATTAAGCCCATCGGTATTTCGCCGGAATTCTGCAAGTCGGTTTGCTTGTGCCGAAAGAAGGTCGTCGGTAATAATGATATAATCGACATCACGAAAATTGCTTTGAGCACTACGGAATATGGTGCCTTTTAGGTTTTGGTTTTGCACTTTTGCGGTGGCCTCTATCCGGGGTGTAAAAAAATCCGTTTCTGAAACAGCTACATATCGGCGGGTTTCCCCTAAAAAAGTTTTAAAAGATATCGTGGAGGCACCATTATTGGAAATAGAAGTAATATTGCGAGGATTGGTTACATCCCATATTTGTGAAATTCCGGACGCCTCCGTGATAGAATACTGACCGATTCCCGATAAGACTGCGGCATCATTATATTGGAATATAAATTGTTTTCCGGTTCCTTTTAGCAAACGTTTTCCCGAAAGGGCTATAAAATCAAGGTATCCTATACTGGAAGGAGATCCTGCGTTGTTATACACCAACTCCACATCAATCGTTCCTGATGCCGAAATATCGGTTAGCAGACTATTTGCACTAGCGAAGACATCTTCATTAATCACCCCAAAAGTCAGTTTTCCTGCATTTTGCCCATTCACATTTACATCCATAGAGGTTTGGGTTTCGGCGACAGCAGCAGCCAAAACTTCCAAATGTATGGATTCACCCGGGGCAAGGTTTGTAAAATCGAATTCGTAACTGCGTTCATTTTCAATATCAAACCGATCACCAAACCATCGTCTTCCGGCTTTTCCCAAACTATATTCATCCACTTCGTAAAACTGATAATCGTCATACACCGAAATATCTACATCGGGAGAACCTGAAGGCTGTGTGAAAGGAAAAATTCGTTTCCCGCTGTTGCCATCGGCAGTGATGTAATAATAGGAACGTTCCGCATAGAGATTGACATGGGTGTTATATGCTTCCAGATCGCGGTTGTAGCGACTTGTGGGAGCAATTCCATAAAATAAAATATAATCGTTATTGTCAAAACTTCCATCACCACCTCCCACCACTTGTATGGATACTTCGGGCAAATCGTAGGCGTCATTCTCAGAGTTCAGCAAAGGCAACATTTGTCCTCCATGGCCGTAAATTTTTATTTTTTTGGGATCGAGAGAAGAAACATCCATGCCCAAGTTTCGCAAAAAATTCCTGTCGATTTTATAAACTCCGGTTTTTTCCACATAAAATCTGAACCAATTGCCGGTAGATAAAACCGAATTCATGATTCCCGGAACATTATTTATTCCTGAAGTCCTTCCCGCAGCCGAAGAATATTGAACCGTGAAAGAGGTGATTTTTTTATAAACGCCCTTGTCGTTAATCAACGGAGTAAGGCGAAAAGTGGCCATAGGTTGGGTTCGGGCAAGCCCTGTTTCCAGATTAAATTCTACCCGGGATGGGATTTTACTTAAATCTAAATTCTTCAATAAATCCGGTGAAATCGTTTCATATCTTACATTTCTAATCTCTCCTCCGCCAACCAGACCTTGCGTTTCCCAATTTGCGACAAAGGAAATCGTTTTATCGATATGATTATAAGCGAAATGAATTCCTTTAAAGCCCGGGACAATAACAGATTTTTTTTCAATTGCCGAAACATCCATCCTATCCACCCAATCGAGGGTAAAACTTTTTTGCTGGGCATGAAGACCAATAAAAAAGAAGAAGAGAAAAAAGCTAATGCTAAATTTCATTACTATCAGATTGCGCTGTTTATAACGGATTTTCAGTGGTTTTGTTGTCTGTTAAATATAGAAAAAAACAGCTTTCACAACAATCCAAATTTGTAAACAAACAGAAATCAGGAACAGTGATCGCTGGAAAAAAATATCTAAAAAAGGTATCCTGTTTTATTCCGATTCGGTTACTGATGAGGTTGAAGTATGCTTTATTCGGATTTGATATTTAGCATTCCCCAAAGTGTATCTTTTAATTCCTGCAATCCTTCTTGTGCCACTGAAGAAATAAAAAGATAAGGTATTCCTGAAAAATCTTTATCGAGCTGTTCTTTCATTTCCCTTTGGAGTTCCTTATCCAACATATCGCTTTTTGAGATAGCCACCAGCCGGTCTTTGTCCAGCAACTCCGGATTATAACGGCGCAATTCATCGATTAACGTATCGTATTGTTTTTTTGGGTCATCAACGTCGGCAGGAATAAGAAATAAAAGTGTGGAATTGCGTTCAATATGTCTCAAAAAACGATGTCCCAAACCTTTTCCTTCGGCAGCTCCTTCGATTATTCCGGGAATATCGGCAATCACAAAAGTGCGGAAATCGCGGTATTTCACAATTCCCAGATTGGGTTTTAAAGTCGTAAATTCATAGTCTGCAATCTTGGGTTTTGCCGCGGTTATTACTGAAAGCAATGTGGATTTTCCCGCATTTGGAAATCCAACCAAACCTACATCAGCCAGTACTTTTAGTTCCAGAGTAATGTCTTTTTCCACTCCCCCGATTCCGGGCTGAGCATATCGCGGGGTTTGATTGGTAGGACTTTTGAAATGAGCATTCCCCAATCCACCTTTTCCCCCTTCGGCAACTACATATTCTTGCGCATCTTCTGTGATCTCCTTCAAAATATTTTGCGAGGCCGTTTCACGGATGACGGTTCCCAAAGGGACTTCAATATAAGCGTCCTCACCATTGGCTCCTGTGCTGGTTTGTTTTCCGCCGTTTTCACCATGTCCTGCACGAATATGTCGCTGAAATTTCAAATGAAAAAGCGTCCATAGATTTTTATTTCCACGGATAATCACATGACCACCACGACCGCCATCGCCGCCATCAGGACCGCCTTTGGCTACAAATTTTTCGCGCCGCAAATGTTTGGAACCGGCTCCTCCATTTCCTGAACGAATATGGATTTTTACGTAATCGACAAAATTTCCTTCAGTCATGGGAATCGGAAATTTGAAATTTGAGAATGTGATTTGAGATTTTCAAAGGTAAGGAGTCAGCTCTCCATTTCCTACAACCTGTCCATCACCTCACTGAGACGGTTGGTAATTTCTTCAATACTTCCTACACCGTCCACTCCGTGATATTTTCCTTTTTTCTGGTAATATTTTTTAAGGATATCGGTTTTTCGGTAATATTCAGCGATGCGTTCCCGAATTATTTCTTCGTTGGCATCGTCCGCACGACCGGAAACCTCCCCCCGTTTCAACAGACGTTGAGTGAGGACATTATCGTCCACCTCCAGCGCAATCATCGCATCGATTTCGGTGCTTTTCTCTGAAAGCAATTCAGACAAGGCTTCGGCTTGGGCTTCTGTTCTCGGAAAACCATCAAAAATAAAACCCTTAGCGTTCGGATTTTTCTCGACTTCGGCTTTCAGCATATCAATGGTGACTTCGTCGGGCACCAAATGTCCTTTATCCATATAAGATTTCGCCAAATTCCCGAGAGGGGTTTCGTTTTTTATATTAAACCGAAAAACATCCCCGGTCGAAATATGCACTAATCCATATTTCTCTTTAAGGATTTCTGCCTGAGTTCCTTTTCCGGCACCGGGAGGGCCGAAGAGTACTATATTTATCATATTTTTTGATTTATATTTTGGCTAAGCGCAAAGGGGCAAAGATAGTGATGAATATATGAATATCGAACTCCGGAACCGTGAATATCAGAGGAGGAAAATAAATTTATTCGGATGAATTGAAGTCCAATTCACATTAATTTGCAGCCTTAATTCGTAAGTTTGCACCTATGCAAAATTATTTTTCTTCCAATTTTAAACTGGGAATTTTGGGCGGCGGTCAATTGGGCAAGATGTTGCTCTATGAAACCCGCAAGTTCGACATCCAAACCCATGTACTCGATCCAAGCGCAGAGGCTCCCTGTCGTATTGCCTGCGATTATTTTGAGCAGGGAAGCTTGATGGATTTCGACACGGTTATAAATTTCGGCAAAAAAGTGGACCTCCTAACATTTGAAATAGAAAGTGTGAGCGTGGAGGCGCTGGAATATCTGGAAAATCAGGGAAAAATCGTTTATCCTTCTTCAAAAACCCTTCGGATAATTCAGAACAAATCGAAGCAAAAACAATTTTATGTGGATCACCAGATTCCCACTGCAAAGTTTAAACCCTTTAACAGCAAAACTGAATTAACCGAAGCTTTAGTGCACAAACAACTGGGCTTCCCCTTTGTTTGGAAAAGTGCCGTTGGAGGTTATGATGGGAAGGGCGTGAGCATTATCCGAAATGAGGAAGATGTTATTCCTCTACCGGATTTGCCGTGTCTTGCCGAAGAGATGATTCCTTTTAAAAATGAATTAGCGGTAATCACTGCCCGAAACGCATCGGGGGAAACAAAAACTTATCCGGTAGTGGAAATGGAATTTCATCCCGAGGCCAATCAGGTGGAATATGTGATTTGCCCTGCCAGAATTGAAGATGCAGTAGCACAAAAAGCAAGAAATTTAGCCACCAAAGTTTCTGAAGCTTTTCAGCATGTAGGATTGCTTGCCGTGGAAATGTTTCAAACTGCCGATGATGAAATTCTCGTGAATGAAGTAGCTCCACGCCCTCACAACAGCGGACATTACAGCATCGAGGCCAGTTATACCAACCAATTTGAACAGCATCTTCGGGCAATTTTGGATTTACCTCTGGGAAACACCGCTAACAAAGTGGGCGGAGTGATGGTGAATCTGGTGGGAAGCCCCGATTATGAAGGAGAACCTATTTATAAAAATATCGATCGTATTTTCCGAATGAAAGGGGTCACTCCGCATATTTATGGAAAAAAACAAACCCGCCCTTACCGAAAAATGGGACATGTGACAATTGTGGATAAAGATATAAATCAAGCGAGAATACTGGCTGAAGAAGTGAAAAATACAATTCGAGTGATCAGTTTATAAAGAGTGTTTCCGCAAAACATTTTTTGAAAAAGATAAAAAGGCAATGATGAAAAAATCGGAAATAAAAAAATTGCCCGAATATTATGACCATTATATCAACCTCAACAAAGATATTGAGTTGACGGAAGCTTTTAGAAAAAGCCTATCCCAGATTGATGCCCTTGATATTGAAAAATTAAAACGCATCGGACTGAAAACTTATGCAGAGGGAAAATGGTCTATCAACAAAATAATTCAACACCTTACGGATTGGGAGCGGATTTGGTGTTATCGCACTATAATTTTTGCACGGGGAGAAAGCGCAATTCCCCCGGGGTTGGATCACGAACTTATGTCCAATCATTCAAATGCGGACGAGTTGCCGATTGAGCAGCTAATCGCTGAACTCCGAGCGGTACGACTTGCAACAAAAGCGATGTTCGACTCTTTCAGTCCTCAAATAGCAAACCTCACTTGCAAATTTTCTACTAGTGAAATGTCCGTTTTAGCAATGGGTTTTAACATCATAGGACATCAATTACATCATTTCAATATCATCGAAGAAAGATATTTTTTACTTGATAAACTAAATTAGTTTTATATTAGTCCGCAAACCAAATCTTTAATACCATCGACCAATGAAAGTAGCTGTCATTATGGGAAGTCTAAGCGATCTGCCGATTATGCAGGAAGCTATTGATGTTTTAAAAAACTTCGACATCCCGGTGGAACTCGATATTGTTTCCGCGCATCGCACTCCCGAAAAGATGTTCGAATATGGGAAAACGGCACACGAACGCGGCATAAAAGTGATTATTGCGGGAGCCGGTGGCGCAGCACACCTTCCCGGAATGGTAGCTTCACTTTCGCCACTGCCGGTAATTGGAGTACCCGTAAAATCGCGAAACTCGATCAACGGCTGGGATTCTGTCTTATCGATTTTGCAAATGCCCGGCGGTGTACCGGTAGCAACCGTAGCTTTAGACGGAGCAAAAAATGCAGGAATACTCGCCGCACAAATCCTTGGCAGTCATGATAAAAAATTGCAACAGAAAATCATCGAATACAAAGAAAGCTTGAAGCAGAAAGTAATTGAAGGAGCAAAAACCGTGAGAGATTGATGATTGATACTTCGAGCCTGGAAAGTGTGAATTATAAAATTAATGGATAATCCAAGTAAGTGAAAT
>CAYPGZ010000007.1:18606-39916 GCA_964410335.1 uncultured Flavobacteriaceae bacterium
TCGAGCCTGGAAAGTGTGAATTATAAAATTAATGGATAATCCAAGTAAGTGAAATGATAAAAGTAAATAACCTTAGTAAAACCTACACCTCCACCACCGTTCTAAATATCGATTATTTGGAAATTCCCAAAGGACAAAGTTTCGGATTAGTGGGAAACAACGGTGCGGGCAAAACTACTTTTTTCAGCCTTCTCCTCGATTTGATTCGTCCTTCAAGCGGATATATTGAAAACAAAGGCATTATTGTGAATGAAAGTGAGGCATGGAAACCTCACACTTCAGCTTTTATCGATGAAAGTTTTTTGATAGGCTATCTCACGCCGGAAGAATATTTTTATTTTATTGGCGAATTGCGAGGACAGAATAAAGCCGATGTGGATCAACTCCTGGAAAGTTTTGCTGATTTTTTTCACGGAGAAATCCTAAATCAAAAAAAATATTTGCGGGATCTCTCCAAAGGAAATCAAAAAAAAGCAGGCATCGTTGCAGCCTTAATTGGCAAACCCGAAGTAATTATCCTCGATGAACCCTTTGCCAATCTGGATCCTACCACACAAATACGATTAAAGCAAATCATCAAAACCCTTACCGCTAAAGAGGAAATTACTGTTTTGATTTCCAGTCATGATCTTATCCATGTCACTGAAGTCTGCGAACGCATCGTGGTTTTGGATAAAGGCTTGCCGGTAAAAGATATTCGCACCGGCGAGGCCACTTTAAAAGAATTGGAGAGTTATTTTAGAGGATAAATATCCGGAAAAAAATATCCTTTATTTTCATAGAAAAAGTTTAACCCTCATCATACTAAATCAAATCACTTTGAGTTATTTTTATACCTTTGAACCTGTTTATAATTTTCTGATTCGGTTGCAAGTAGAACTCATTTGATTCAAATATAAAAACCTAAACCGATCGATAAACGAAGCACTTGGGCACGACAAAAAAAATTTTATTTTCCCTGTTGGCATTAACGCTTGTAGTCAGCTGTTCTACTCGAAAGAACAAATGGCTCAACCGGAATTTCCATGCCATGGGCACTTATTACAATATTCTTTACAACGGCAATCTTGCTCTGGAACAGGGAAAAGAAAGACTGGTACAGGATTATTTAGATAATTATTGGGAAATCCTTCCGGTAGAACGTATGCCGGAAAAAAAGGAAGAAAGCAATACAACTTCTTCATCCACCTCTTCTGCTTCCGTAAAATCCTCAACAGAGAAGCAATTCGGAAATGATTTCTCCACTCCGGGAGGCAGATCCGAAGGCAGAGGTATGCCGGGAAGAAACGCACTGGGAGGAGATAATTTTGGAAACAACTCCATGGGCAACGGTGCCGGAGGAAATAATTTTTCCGGAAATCCAAACTCCGGTTCCGGCGATAATTTTGCTCTTGCCGAAGAAAAAGCCACCAAGGCCATCCAAAAACATTCGATGCTCATTCATGGCACCGAATACAATCCCCAAATGGATGAAGCCTTTTTGTTATTAGGAAAAGCCCGGTATTTTGATCATCGTTTTGTTCCGGCATTGAGTGCTTTCAACCATATTCTGGACAATGTCCCGGGAAAAACCACCGTCATTCCGGCAAAAATATGGAAAGCTAAAACTCAACTTCGGATGGAATTTCCGGAACTTGCCTTAAAAAACCTGAATGAAATATTGAATGACCACAGCCTCAATCCTTCTGCTCCTCTAAAAGACAGAATTGAGCAATTAGATCAAAATGAGGAAATTGAGGACGAGCATATCACCGCCATTGCGGCAACCATGGCGCAAGCTTATATCGACCTAAACGAAAAGGAAAAAGCAATTGTCCCCATCAGTATTGCGGCAAACAAAACCAAAAATGACGACGAACGCGGCCGTTACCTATATATTAAAGGACAACTTTATGATGAAATGGCGATGACCGATAGTGCGAATGTGGCTTTTGACGAAATTATTGCCTTAAACCGAAAAACACCTCGAATCTATCGGATTCATGCGTTTATGGAAAAAGCCAAAAACTATGATTTGGAGTCAAACGATTCTCAAATTCTTTTGGAAACCCTAAACGAACTCGCCGAAAACCGTGAAAACAGGCCTTATCTCGATAATATATATCATCAACTTGCGGAGTTTCACCTCGCCACAGATTCACTCGAAGCGGCAATAGTTTATTACAATAAATCCTTACGCGAAAACGGTCCGGATAAATACCTCAACTCCAGGAATTATCTCACCTTGGGAAATATCAATTTTGATCGTGCCCAATACAAAGATGCCGGAGCTTATTATGACAGCACACTCGTAAACCTTGATAAAAGCACCCGCGAATACCGCAAATTGAAAAAGAAACGCGACAATTTGGATGATGTGATTTATTATGAAGATATCGCCGGAATAAATGACAGTATCCTGAATCTCGTCGCCATGACCGAATCGGAAAGGCTGGCTTATTTCAAGGAATATACCGATGACATTAAAGCAAAACAGATAGAACAGGAGATAGCAGCTTTCAAAGCTTCCAAGTCAGTGAAACAATTTTCAGGGGGACAATCTTCTGCCATGGGCTTCAATTCCGGAGGGGCACAAAGCGAAGGCAAATTTTATTTTTATGAGCCTACGCAAGTGGCATACGGAAAACTTTCTTTTACGCAAATCTGGGGCGACCGACCTCTGCAAGACGATTGGCGCACCAAAGACAGTGGTGGAAGCAAAAGTAAAACCGCAGAAAAAGAAGAAAAACTCACCAAGGACGCTATTATTGCCAATATTGAAGCCAACCCAAAATTCGATCCGCAAAGCTATATCGATAAAATTCCAACCGACATCGCAGTAATCGACAGCTTGAAAAAAGAACGGGATTTTGCTTATTATCAATTGGGTGTTATTTATAAAGAAAAATTCCACGAATACGAGCTCGCCTCAGATAAATTGGAAGCTTTATTAAAAAATCAACCTGAAGAAAGATTGATACTGCCTTCCAAATATAATCTTTATAAAATTTATCAAGAGACAGGACAAACCCAGAAAGAGTCTTTGTGGAAAAAGGATATATTGGATAATCACCCCGATTCACGTTATGCTCAAATCATCCTAAACCCACAGGAATATCGTGCCGGAGAAGACACCCCCGAAGCAGTCTATGCCAATGTTTATCGTAAGTATCTTAATGAAGAATACGAAACAGTAATCGAAGAGAGTGATGAATATATCACGAAATATACCGGAGACCCCATCGTCCCGAAATTCGAATTATTGAAAGCTGTTGCCATTGGCCGATATAAAGGCTATCAACACTATAAAGAAGCACTAAATTTCGTCGCGCTGAACTATCCATTGAGCGATGAAGGAAAAAAAGCTCAGGAATTATATGATAATGCAATTCCTGCGATGAGCTTTCAACAATTTGATGAAAACACACCGGAAGAAAGTTACAATCTAATTTACACCTTTTCAAGAGACAGTCTTGAAAGCGCCCAAGTGCTTCGAGACACGCTGGCTCATGCTGTTGCTAATTTTGATTATGGCGATTTGACCGTATCGATTGATTTTTATAATAAGGAAAAAATATTTGTGGCCGTTCACGGATTATCCAGCCACCTCGGAGGCAAAGGTTTTGGAATGATTCTCCGTGATGAAGAAGATTATCAAATCCAAAGAGATTTTTTTGTGATTTCCTCCAGCAATTATAAAAACATTTTTATCCACAAAAATCTGGATGATTATCTGGTTTGGAACGGCAACAAACCCAAACCGGAAAACATACCCGAGACAAATATGGATTCCCAAAAACAAAATCCTGAAAAAGAAATTACTCCTGAACAACAACAAGAAATAGAAGAAAAAGGAGATATAGACAACATCCGGGAACAACGAGAAAGAGAAATGCGGGAAAGAGAAATCCGCAAAAAGGAAATACGGGAGAGACAGGAACGCGAAATGGAAGAGCGCGAAATGGAAGAGCACGAAAGAAATCAAAATAGAGACCGGTAAATCTTCTTTGTTTCCTCTTGAGATGCGGCATTTTTGTCGATTATTATAATTTCCTTAACTTGCTCGTCCTTTAAAAGAATTTACTTCACCTAAAACCAATCAGTTATGTTTTCAGACAAAAAAGGAAGAAAAAACAACCTCGATCATTCTAGGGAGCAAAATAAAATTGCCCAAGGCACAAAAATTATAGGTGATATTATTGCCAAAGGTGCCTGCCGCATCGAAGGAACTTTAGAAGGTACCTTGAAAACTCCATCCAAGGTTGTGGTGGGCAAAACGGGACAAATCAACGGCAAAATCGAATGTGGAAGCGCAGATTTTGAAGGAAAATTTTCCGGCATTCTCGATGTTTCCGAAACCCTTAGTTTACGAGAAACCGCAGTAATAGACGGAGAAGTTAGTGCAAACAAACTGGCGATCGAACCGGGAGCCGCTTTCAATGCAACCTGCAAAATGAAAGGAAGCGTGAAAACTTTGAACGATGAGCAACAAAAAGGAAAACCGAGAGAAGAACAAAAAGGAGAACAGTCCGCTTAAAAAGTGGGCCATCCTTTCCGGTATAGGTTTTCAAATGGGTGCGACAATTTTTGTTTGTGCCTGGATTGGAAAAAAACTGGATGAAAAATACCCCATGGAAAAAAATTGGTTCACCATTGGGTTTGTTCTTTTCGGAGTGTTTGCTTCAATCTATGTGGTTTTGAAACAAGTGAAGAATTTGAATAAGTGATTTTACGCCAAAATTGATTAAAGATTTGGATAATCAACCTTTTCGAGATTTCATGCTTAAAAAACTCTTCCTCCCCTTTCTTTTCTTTACTTTATTTCTGGTCTTGGTCTATTTTATACATATTTATTTTCTGAAAGAATTCTTTCCGGAAAATGATTTACGGCTTGTCAAATTCAGTTATCCCTTTAATTTTATTATCGGTTTTTTAATTATTTCTTTCATCTATGTACTAAGAAAAAAATGGAAAGAACATCTTGCTTTTCTTTTTATGGGAGGCGGCATTTTTAAGCTAATGCTTTTTATAGCTTTAGTAAAAATCACTTCATTGCATATCGACAAATCCAACTTCTTTGATTTCTTCATTCCTTACTTGATTTGCCTCTCCATGGAAATTATTTTGGTAGTCCGAATTCTAAACAAGTAAAACTCCCACATAATCAGAATGTTAAGCATTAAAATGCGATAAAAAAATTAATCCCAAAAAGGGGTGTTTTTATAGGATATAATTATGTACATTTGCACCGAATTTCAGAGACCGTAATTTCATCGGAATGCAAAGGAAAAACAGCATTAAATCCCTACTGGCGAGCCTACTTATTTTTACATCTTTTGGCCTATTTGCAAGTGAGGGAGAAGGAGGAAAAGTGGATACAAAGGAAGAAGTCAAAGCCTTTATTGATCATCATCTTGCCGATTCTCATTATTTCACCTTTTTTTCGGATTCAGAGAAAGGAACACATTATGGATTTCCTCTTCCTGTTATCATATATGATGAAGATACTGGTCTGAATGTCTTCATGTCTTCAGAGTTTAATCACGGGGAAGACGTGGTTAAAATTGGGGATAAACACTACAAATTATATCACAGCAAAATATACGAAACCGATGCCGCAGGCACCATTCATTATGGCGAAAGCGGTTTTCCTACCAACGATACGCCCCTCGATCTCTCTTTAACCAAGAACGTGGTGACGATGATTTTGGTGTGCTTCATCCTGTTTTTTATGTTCCGCGGCTTGGCAAAGAACTATAAGAAAAGTAACCTGCCAACCGGTTTCAACCGTGTTTTGGAGCCATTGGTTATCTACGTTCGCGATGAGATTGCTATTCCTAACATCGGTCCCAAATACAGAAAATACATGAGCTTCCTGCTCACCGTTTTCTTTTTCATCCTCTTGCTGAACTTGTTGGGAATGACTCCGTTGGGAGTAAACGTTACCGGGAACATTGCCATTACTTTCTGTCTGGCGATGTTTACATTTTTTATTGTACAGTTTAGCGGAAATAAACACTATTGGACCCATATTTTTTGGATGCCGGGAGTTCCCGTTCTCATGAAAATCATTCTGATGCCCATTGAAATTTTGGGGATGTTCACCAAACCTTTTGCGTTGATGATTCGACTTTTTGCCAATATGACAGCCGGACACGTGGTGATGATGAGTTTATTGGGATTAATCGTCGTTTTCCAAAATTTCTTGGCAGGAACCGCCTTTTTCGGGTTTACCTTATTTATTGCACTTATCGAATTGTTGGTGGCCTTTTTGCAGGCGTATATTTTCACTCTATTAAGTGCACTTTATATAGGAATGGCCGTGGAAGAACATCCGGAACACCCTGATGTTCATAATGATGAAGCTCCGGTAATATAAGTTAACCGAAGCGAGAACTGAAGTTTAAAAAAATATAGAAGTAAGTTTAATTTTTAAATAGTTAATTATGGAAATCCCAGAAATCGTAGGTGCCGGTTTAATTGTAATCGGAGCTGGTATTGGATTGGGTTGGATCGGGAAAGGCGCGATGGAAGGTATCGCTCGTCAGCCTGAAGCAGCCGGAAAAATCCAAACGGCAATGATTATTATTGCTGCCCTCTTAGAAGGTATTGGATTTGCCGCTTTGTTTGCGGTCTAATGCCACACAAACAACATTCCCCGTGACGGTTGGTTTCGGGGAGTGTTTTTAAAAATTAACTTATCAATAAACGTTGAACATTTAAACCTACCCCCGTTGTCGTGGGGTCAAGATTATGGAAAAATTATGGAATGATTTTTCATGGGGTCTTTTCTTTTGGCAAGCCTTAATTTTAATTATTTTGGTGATTCTCCTGCGCAAATATGCGTGGAAACCCATTTTAACTTCCTTGAACGATCGGGAAGAAAAAATCAAAGATGATTTGGAATCCGCCGAAAAAGCCCGAATGGAAATGCAAAACCTCAAGGCCGATAACGAGGCTTTATTGAAA
This sequence comes from uncultured Flavobacteriaceae bacterium, assembly GCA_964410335.1. GTDB lineage: Bacteria > Bacteroidota > Bacteroidia > Flavobacteriales > Flavobacteriaceae > DASSWG01. The sequence continues at coordinate 25,555 of CAYPGZ010000007.1, forward strand.
GAAGCTCGTGAAGAACGCGATTCCATGTTGAAGGAAGCACGACAAATGAAGGATAAGATGATTTCAGAAGCTTCCGAGGAGGCTAAGCAAAAAGCCGATAAAATTGTGGCTGATGCTCAAGTAGTGATCCAACAAGAAAAGAAGGAAGCACTGGCAGAAATCAAAGAACAAGTTGCCTCACTTTCCATTGAAATCGCCGAAAAAGTAATTCAAAAGGAATTGGGTAATAAAAAAGACCAAATGGAACTCGTTGACGATATGTTAGCGGACGTTACCGTTAATTAGTATTTGGGAATTGGTGGTTTTAGGAAGTAACCTAATCCGCCATCCTCACAAGCATAGGAACACACATGAGCAGGGCAGCACTAAGATATGCAAAAGCGGTTTTGTCGCTTGCAAAAGACCAAAATCAAACCGAGGCACTCAACGGAGAGATGAAGCTTGTTTTGAGCACCCTCTCCTCGAATCCCGAGTTGGTTCAAGCGTTAAAAAGTCCGACTATAGGTTCGGTGACAAAACGAAAGGTTTTGGATGAAGTTTTTAAATCCACCGGAGAAATCACCCACAACCTTTTTGGACTTCTTTTGGAAAACAAACGAATTGATTTGCTAGACGAAGTCGCAAAAAAATATACAGTTCTTTACAATGAATTGAACAATATCCGTGTGGCTACCGTTACCACAGCCGTGGAACTTACTCCTGAAATGGAGCAAAAAGTAATGGCTAAAGTTCAAGAACTCACCGGTGGAAATGCTAGCTTAATCAGCAAAATCAACCCGGAAATTTTGGGTGGTTTTATCCTTCGTATCGGGGATTTGCAATATGATGCCAGCGTTTCAGGTAATTTAAACCGCCTGAAAAGGGAGTTTAAAAAAACGAACAGCCCTTTGCAAAAATATAAATCAAATGGTGTTTCTAAGGACACCAAGGCCAATTAAAAACAATTAAAGATTAACTTATAACATCACTGAGATGGCAGAAGTAAAAGCAGCTGAAGTTTCGGCAATTCTTAAAGAGCAACTTTCAGGTTTCGAGGCAAAAGCCTCCCTCGATGAAACCGGCACCGTTTTGCAGGTTGGAGACGGAATTGCCAGCGTTTATGGTTTGGCAAATGCCCAGTACGGCGAACTTGTGGAATTTGAAGGTGGACTGGAAGGAATCGTCCTTAACCTTGAAGAAGATAATGTGGGCGTGGTACTTTTGGGGCCTTCAAAAGAAATTGGAGAAGGCGATATCGTAAAACGTACCAAGCGCATCGCTTCCGTAAAAGTGGGCGAAGGTGTTGTGGGTCGTGTAGTGGATACACTCGGAAATCCCATCGATGGAAAAGGCGCCCTCGAAGGAGAAACTTTTGAAATGCCCCTAGAGCGTAAAGCCCCGGGAGTAATCTTTCGCGAGCCTGTAACCGAACCCCTTCAAACCGGAATTAAATCCATTGATGCGATGGTTCCCGTGGGTCGTGGACAAAGAGAGTTGGTTATTGGGGATCGTCAAACCGGAAAAACCACCGTTTGTATCGACACCATCTTGAACCAAAAAGAATTTTACGATGCCGGTGAACCGGTGTATTGTATTTATGTGGCCGTGGGACAAAAAGCTTCCACCGTTGCCGGAATCGCAAAAACTTTGGAAGACCATGGAGCACTCGCCTACACCACAATTGTTGCTGCAAACGCTTCCGACCCTGCACCTATGCAAGTTTATGCACCTTTTACCGGTGCAGCTATCGGTGAATATTTCCGTGACTCCGGACGTCCGGCCTTGATTATTTATGACGATTTGTCAAAACAAGCGGTTGCTTACCGTGAGGTTTCTCTTTTGCTTCGTCGTCCTCCCGGGCGTGAGGCATACCCCGGAGACGTTTTCTACTTGCATTCCCGTTTGTTGGAGCGTTCTGCAAAAATCATCTCTGATGATAAAATTGCAAAAGAAATGAACGACTTGCCGGAAATCATGAAGGACAAAGTAAAAGGCGGTGGATCCTTAACCGCTTTGCCCATCATCGAAACTCAAGCCGGTGACGTTTCGGCTTATATTCCAACCAACGTAATTTCGATTACTGATGGACAGATTTTCTTAACCTCAGACTTATTTAACTCCGGCGTTCGTCCGGCGATTAATGTGGGAATTTCGGTTTCTCGTGTTGGAGGTAATGCCCAGATAAAATCGATGAAAAAAGTTGCCGGAACCTTGAAGCTGGACCAAGCACAGTACCGTGAATTGGAAGCTTTTGCAAAATTCGGTTCAGATTTGGATGCGGCCACCCGAAACACTATCGAAAAAGGAAAACGAAATGTGGAAATCCTGAAGCAGGCTCAAAATGATCCTTTCCCGGTAGAAAATCAAATTGCAATCGTTTATGCAGGTTCCAACAACTTGTTGAGAAACGTGCCGGTGGAAAAAGTCAGAGAGTTTGAAAAGGATTATTTGGAATATCTGAACGCCAAACATCGCGATACTTTAGACGTGTTGAAATCGGGAAAATTAACCGATGAAGCTACCCGCGTATTGACTGATGCTGCGAAAGAAATATCCTCTAAATATATTTAAAATTCTGGATTCTGAATTTTGAATTCATAATTAAAAAAAATGGCAAACTTAAAGGAATTACGCAATAGGATTGCTTCGGTCTCTTCGACCATGCAGATCACCAGTGCCATGAAAATGGTTTCTGCATCGAAACTGCACAAAGCGCAGGATGCTATTGTGGCCATGCGTCCTTATGCGGACAAACTGACCGAATTGTTGCAATCACTTAGTGCCAGTTTGGACAGCGATACCGGTGGGCAATATGCTGTGGAACGCGAAGTGAAAAATGTTTTGGTTGTGGCCATTTCATCCAATCGCGGATTGGCCGGTGCGTTTAATTCCAATATCGTAAAAGGTGTAAAAAACCTTACCCAAAACCAATTAAGCGGAAAAAATATCGAAATTTATTCCCTCGGGAAAAAAGCCAGTGATATTTTAAAGAAAACTCATACCATCCGCACCAATAATAACGAGATATTCGACAATTTGGATTTTGAAAATGTCGAGGATATCGCCGAAGATATCATGAATCTGTTTGTAAAAGGAGAGTATGACAAAGTGATGTTGGTTTATAACCAATTTAAAAATGCAGCCACTCAAATCGTTGCTGTCGAGCAATTCCTCCCAATCGTTCCTCCGCAAGATAAAGAGGAAAACAAACCGCTTTCCGATTATATTTTTGAACCCGAAAAAGCAACAATCGTTCAGGAACTTATTCCAAAATCCCTAAAAATGCAGCTTTTCAAAGCGCTGCGTGATTCTTTTGCTTCCGAACACGGAGCCCGAATGACAGCCATGCACAAAGCTACGGACAACGCGACTGAATTGCGGGATTCGCTTAAACTTTCATATAACAAAGCACGTCAAGCTGCCATTACAGGAGAAATCCTTGAAATTGTCGGCGGAGCAGAAGCCTTGAATAATTAACAGCAAACACCTCCTTTTTCCTTATTAACTTCCTTATAATAAGCGAGGTATGTTCTTTTGGTTCCTGGTGAAAAATTTGCCGTAAGTATTCATTTCTTTTTTTATTTTTGTCGGGCTTTTCCGAAAAACTTTCCCGGAATCAAGCTTATCGATGAACTCTCCCGAACTTTTTGAACAGTTGGGTTTTGTAGAAAACCCGTTCTATGAAAAAATCATTTCCGATATACAAGAGCAAAAATTCAGTATAATTGATGATTTTTTTGATCAATCCACTATTGAATATTTGCGCCTTTCGTTACTGGAAAAATATCAACATGATGATTTTAAAAAATCTGCCATTGGGAATAAAACCAATGAACTAATAAGCAAAAAAACACGTGGAGATTATATTTTTTGGTTGAATGAGGCCGAAAATAATCCCTCCGAAAAAGCCTTCTTTTCCAAGATAAACGAATTGATAGAATATCTGAATCGCACTTGTTTTATGGGAATTTTACACAAGGAATTTCACTACGCCGTTTATCCCACGGGAACTTTTTATAAACGACATTTGGATACTTTTCAAAATGACGACCGCAGAAAACTTTCTTTTGTATGCTATTTGAATCCTTCGTGGGAAGAGGCATACGGAGGCGAATTGGTATTATATTTATCACCAAATGGTCGAGAGCAAGAAAAAAGCATATTTCCCGTGGCAGGACGAGTGGTTCTTTTTGAAAGTCAGACATTGGAGCATGAGGTAAAACCTATCTTCTCCTCTGAGCGACTGAGCATCACCGGGTGGTTGAAAACACGCTAATTTCTTCTTTCCTTTTCTCTTTTCTTTTCCAATTCTTTTTGCGCTTCTTTTCTGCGCTTGTTTAGATTCCACGCATATCCAAAAACAATTAGCACAATCAGCAATACGATGAGGATATACCAAATGTTTTCTTCTACAAAATACTGAAAAGTATATTCGCCGAACCGCTGATCCGGTGGTGTGGGTTGAGGAGTTGGAATTTCTTCCGGTTGTTGAATAAACAAGCTCATAATTTTAAATTTTTACTGGAATTTTTCCGGTTTCTCTTTAGGTGAGGACTGAAAAAGCATAAAAAAATTCAAGCCTTCCTTTTTTTTTGAAAGGTAAGGCTTTTTTCCCCATAGCCTAAAATACATTAACAAAATCACAAGACTTTAAGGCAAAATGCATTTTGAAATTTTAGTTTTCAGGTATCGTTTTATTTTCTATTTTTGCAAAGCGAAAGCCCATATAATAACGGCTTTCTCCATTTATTAAAACGGGGGTTTAGCTCAGTTGGCTAGAGCGCTACGCTGGCAGCGTAGAGGTCATCGGTTCGAATCCGATATCCTCCACTCGAAAAACCCATAGGCCTCAAAACCTATGGGTTTTTTTATGTTCATGATTTTCAGTAGTTTTAATTCGTGAAATCTGCTCTTGAAGCGGTCATCAGCATCACTCCTCTGCTGTCGACCATTTAAAAACTACAGATGAAACCACTAAATGTTCCTTTGATATTATTGGTCCTGTGTTTCTTGGTGGGCATAATTTGGGGATTTTATATAGAAATTCCTTGGAATATTTTTATCCCAATATTAGGTGGAGGTTTGTTCCTGTTATTGTTGATTTATTTGATACTAAAAAAAATTTATGCTCCCTTCTTTTTTACTTTTCCCGCATTAATTGCTTTTTTTCTTCTCGGAATTTTTGTCGTAAAGTTGAACTCACCCCGGAACAATCCAAAACATTACCTTCATTATGTAAATCCTGAAAATAAGGAACAAGCTTCTTTACTTGTCGGGAAGGTGCATAAAATATTAAATCCGAGTTCGTATTCGGAGAAGTTTCTGCTCAAATTAAAAAAAATAGACACTATTGAAACGGAAGGTCTTATCTTATTGAATTTGGAAAAAGATTCCACCGTTCAATCCCCGGATGTGGATGATAAAGTGGTTTTAAAATCTGCTTTGGTTTCTCTCAATTCTCCCAAAAACCCGCATCAATTCGATTACAAAAAATTCATGTCAAATCGCGGAGTTTTCCGACAGGTTTTTGTTTCTCCTGATGAAATGTTGGTTTTTAAAGCCTCAAAAAATTCACTTTTGGGTCATGCTGAAAGAATACGAAAAAAAATTTCGGCTGTATTACGGGAAAACAATATTTCGGAAAACAATTTGGCGATGATTCAAGGTTTGATGCTGGGACAAACCAATGAAATTTCAGATGAAATCTATGAAGATTATGCTGCTGCCGGCGTCATTCATATCCTTTCTGTTTCGGGGCTTCATGTGGGTTTTGTGTTGTTGATTTTTAATTTTCTTCTTAAACCATTGGAGTATAACCGCTTTGGCAAATATCTGAAAGTTGTCCTGCTGATTATTATACTTTGGTGTTTTGCTTTACTAGCCGGTTTTTCTTCTCCTGTGGTTAGGTCGGTGGCGATGTTTTCACTCGTGGCAATCGGTTTGAATTGGAAACGCAAAACTAATCTCATCAACATTCTTTTCATGTCGATGTTGATGATTTTACTCTATGATCCTCGTTTTATTTTCGAAATTGGTTTTCAATTGAGTTATTTGGCAGTCTTTGCCATCGTTGCTTTGCAGCCCATATTCTATAAAACTTATGCCTTTCAGCATAAAGTTTTAAAATATATTCTCGGCACCATTTCGGTGACCATTGCCGCACAAATTGGAGTGACGGCTTTAGGCTTATACTATTTTCATCAATTTCCGGGAATTTCTGTTTTTTCCAATATTTTAGTCATTCCCTTTACCGGTTTTATTCTTGGTTTAGGAATGTTGGTGATTGCGTTGGCTTTTCTAAACATCCTCCCTCCTTTTCTCGGTCAGATCTTGGAATCTTGCATTGAGTTGCTAAATTATTTTGTCTTTTGGTGTGCTGATCAAGAAGCTTTTTTATTCAAAAATGTCTCTTTTTCTTTCTGGGAAATGCTGGCTTCCTATCTTTTTGTTTTTCTGTTTATCCTCACTTTGTGGAAATTCTCTTTCAAAAAATTATTTGCTTGCTTGCTCTCGGTAATATTATTCTTGGGGATATGTTTATATCAACATTATCAAATGCAAACTTCGAGTGAATTTTTGATTTTCCATAAATATCGCAAAAGTATGTTGGGGCTGAAAACAGGAAAATCATTGCTGGTATCACATAATTTATTGGATAAAAATATAGCGGAAGAATATTCCATCCAAAACTATGCTGTCGAAAAAAATATCGAAGAAATATCTTCGGATTCCTTGCAAAGTATTTATAAAATCAAACAGAAATATCTTTTGATTGTGGACAGCTCCGGAATTTATAAATTACCAAAACTACAGAACTGCTTGGTTTTGCTTCGAGATTCTCCTCAAATAAATTTGGAGCGTTTAATTGAAACTTTACACCCAGAAATCATCATCGCCGATGGAAGCAACTACTATAGTTATGCTGCTCAGTGGAAAGCCACTTGCAGGGAAAAGAAAACGCCTTTTCATTGGACAAAGGAAGATGGGGCGTTTGTCCTTAGAGATTAGAGCCGAGATCAGGGAAGGAATTTCGTATGCTTAATTCTTAAAGGTGCTTTTAAAATTTTTCTGATATTCTGCCCAGGCCTGATTGGTTTTGACTTCTTTGTAATCATCACTGGCAACCATTTTCAAAAAAATCTCCAATTGTGTAGGGGTTTTATATCCCATGACCGGAGTGATGACTTTCCCATTTTCATCAAAGAAAATCATGGTTGGATAAGCCTGCACTCTTAAATAAGAAGCAAATTGATGGGGGCTGTTCCGTCCTCTTTTGTTGGGATTATAATTGGGATTTTCATAGGTAACCCCCTTGTAATTTATGGTTTCGGTTCCTTCGGCATTAAACTTCACAGCATAAAAATGTTCATTGACGTATTTTGCCACATCCTTATTTTGAAAAGTATTTCTATCGAGCATTTTACACGGTCCGCACCAAGTGGTGTAAGCATCCATAAAAATTTTCTTGGGTTCGTTTTTTTGTGCTTCCAAGGCTTCATTCATGGACATCCATTTGATTTCCTGAGCAGTTATAAACCCGGAGAATAAGATAGTGAGTAGTAATACAAATCTACTTTTCATGATATATGTTTTTTCCAAAGTGTTTCAAAAATCATTCCTAAACACTTTTTTCTAACGAATTCCGTGCATTAATTTTTTGAGCAATGGATTTAATAGAATGGAAATCAATCCCGCCGCAATGGGAATTATCGTAAAAATCAAAAAGAAAGTTCCCAAAGAATATTCGTTGGAGATTTTATCGATCATTCCCCCGGTCGTTCCCGCGGCTTTCTGACCAACTGCAATGGCGAGATACCACACCCCAAACATAAAACCAATCATTCTGGGGGGCACCAATTTACTTAAATAAGACAATCCAACAGGCGACAAACACAATTCTCCCATGGTGTGGAAAAGATAAGCAAGAATCAAGAAAATAATGCTCACTGATGCGGTTTTTGCTCCGGAAGGAATATCAGACGCGCCATAAGATAGGATTGCAAACCCTACTCCGAGGAGAATTAAGCCCAATCCATATTTCATTGCAGCACTTGGATTGTATTTACTTTCCCACCATTTTGAGAACAATGGTGCTAAGGTAATTATAAAGAATGAATTCAAAATTCCAAACCAGGTTGCTTCGATTTCGTTTCCGGTTTCGGAGAATTTGTTGACTAATCTAAAGATGACTAAGAACCAAATTCCGGCAAATGCCAGCATGAGCATAATATTGGAAAGGCCTATTTTGTTGAAGGTTTTTTTGCTGAGCAAGAAAAGAACCCAAGTAATGATTATCAGCGGAACCGTTGTAAGCAAGGCATCGACTATTTGAAAAATCAAGGCTACATTTCCTTCTAAAACCCTATCGGTGTAATCCCGTGCAAAAAGTGTCATTGTGCCGAGGGATTGTTCAAAAAACGTAAAGAAAAACACCGTGAACAATCCGAAAATAGAAACGGCAATAATTCTGTCACGCACAATAGGCATATATCGAGAAATACGGGTAACCAATAAAATTAAGAACAACACCAAGCAACACAGGACAATAAAATTTGATCCATTCATGCCCAATAATTCGAATGGCGCCAAACTGATATTCCCGATTTTTTCCAGAGGATCGTTGAAAAGGTAGAGCAATCCTCCCACCGAGGATAGAACAATCAAAATCTTATCGAATGTCGTAAAAGGGTTGAGTTTCTCATCTTCTTTGGGTTCTTGTTGTTCGGCGGGGCTTTCTTCATTGATGTTTTGAGGCAGCTCCACTTCGTGAACTTTTGTAGGTTTGGCTCCTACTTCACCAAATATTTTTTTGGCAAACAAAAACTGAAGCATTCCGAAAAACATAAATATTCCGGCTAATCCGAAACCCCATGACCAGCCATAATTTTCGGCCAAATATCCACACAGCATCATTCCGAAAAAAGCACCGGCGTTTACTCCCATATAAAAAATAGTATATGCTCCGTCTTTTTTAGACTCTTTGCCTTTATACATTTCGGAAATAATTGAGGTGATGTTTGGTTTAAAGAAACCGGTTCCGATTACTAAAAGTGCAAGACCAATATAAAAAGATGTCGTGGTTTCCAACGCCATAGAAGCGTGACCGAGGGTCATGATCACACAACCGATGACCACCGCAATTCGGTATCCTGTGATTTTATCGGCAATCCAACCACCGACAATTGGGGTTAAATAAAGCAAAGAAGCATATGTTCCAATCAGTGCCAACGCATTCTCCCTTGGCCATGCCCATCCCGGATTGTCGGATATTATGGGTGCGGTTAGGAAAAGAATTAATAAAATCCGCATTCCATAGAAGGAAAAACGTTCCCACATTTCTGTGAAAAAAAGAACGAATAAACCTGCGGGATGCCCCAAGACCTTGTCTTTAAAGAGGTTTTCGATATCTGCTGCCTTTGACATGATTTTTAGCGTTGTTAGTTAGTATTTTGTAAATTATTTTCTCGTACTAAGATTTTTGTTCAGGGGAATCTGAGCGGGGCATCTTTTCCCACACCTCTTTTGCTTGGTTGAAATGTCTTTGTGCGTGTGTTGTGATAATATCAAATGCGGTTTCCAATTTATAAACGATGTTAGGATTTGCCGGGGAAGATACCAAGCTTTTCTTTTCTAATAAATCTTCCGAATCCCGTATTTGTGCTTTCAGAATTTCCTGATTTGCTTCGAATTTTTTTAAAATGTCAGTAAAAACTTTTTTCTCTTCAGGTATCCATATCCGAAAGGTTTTTACTTTTTTATTTCTCCCCGGCTCCACCGATTTCAACAAGGTTCTCCCAAAAAAATTGACTAAAAAACCAAATTTACTTATATATGGAGGTTTGTATTTTCCTTTTCGAAGGGATTCCAGAAGAGGATAATAACTCTCATTAATAAGAATCAGATGGCGAACATTTTGGGCGATACTCCAGGTTTTTTCATCGGGTTTCCAATTCAATTGTTCATCGGTCAACGAACCAAAAGTTTGTACAAAATCATTTGTTGTTTGGTCTATTTGATTTGTCCATCTATCGGTTTTCATATTCACCAGAACTCTTTCTTCCTATAAATCAATTCCTTATATCCGGGTCGCCCACTTCATAGGGTTCATTGTCTTTTTCATCTTCATCTATTTCGCGTTCTTTATCCTCTGCACCATGAGTCAACTTTTTCAGTTTTTTCAAAAATAGCAACAGCAATAACCCGAAAGAAACCGTAAATAACGTCAGTCCCATAAAGGTTTGATATTCCTGCTGGCTTTGTTCTTCTTCCAAAACGAAAGTGACACCATAGTTTTTGCCATCTCCAATATTTAAATCATTCTGAGCTGCATCTTTATCTTTTTCAAAAATCAAGTTTGCGTGATAAGGGTTTTGAGCTGTCACGTTGTTTTCTGCCAAAACGTTCTTCAACCTCGCAGTTTGATCTTTATTTTCTGTGCCCAGCATAAATAAATGATTGAGATTTTCTCCCGACTCCATTTCCTTGTAAACCACCTCTCCATCCTGCAAATACACTTGGGCTTTTATAGAGAAATTTTTGTCATGATTAATCGGGTAATCTTCAATCCGCTCAATTTGTTTTTGTTGGTTTTTGAATTCTATTTCTTGTTTCTCCATAAAAGGCAACACAGCCTGTTTCTCTACAAGCATTTCTCCTTTAAAAGGTTCCAACTGAGCAGACTCTCCAATGCTGCCCGCCAATTTGTTTCCGAAACCTGTTGCTGCAAAATAAACTCCCATCATGATAGAAGCATATTTTAGGGGAGCCAGTTTTGTAATAAAAGAAAGCGCCACGGGTGAGGTACACAACTCTCCGATAGTGTGAAAAAGATAAGCCAAGAAAATCCAAATCATTGCAGCTTTTCCAAACACTTCGGCGCTGGCTTCTTTTGACGCAAACATCATAAAGACATACCCGAGTCCCATGATGATTGTTCCTATTGCCATTTTGAACAAGGAAGAAGATTCTTTTCCTTGTTTTTTCCACCAGACCCAAAAACCTCCTACCACTGTTCCAAAAATGATGATATATCCGGCGTTGAGGGATTGAAATACTGCTGCGGGAATTTCTTCTAACCAACTCAATCCTATATATCGATCCACCTTAGCATCGGTGTAAAGATTCATCAAACCGCCGGCTTGTTCAAAAGCCCCCCAGAAAACCACAACAATCAAAAATGAAATGAGCAATACGATGACACGGTCTTTTTCAATTTTGTTTAACGGCCGTTTTGCTGCGGCCCGTTCTTCCTCAGAAACCCGGGTTCCGCCGGTGAATTCTCCTACGCCTTTCAGGTATTTCTGTCCCCATATAAAAACAAGTTGACCAATCAACATTCCGATTCCCGCCAAACCAAATCCATAATGCCATCCGTAGTAATAAGCTACAAGTCCCACAGTAATACTCGCAAGAAAAGCTCCGATGTTTATACCGATATAAAAAATGGTGAATCCACTATCTCTGCGGATATCTCCTTCCTTATATAAACCTCCCACCATGGTGGAAATGTTGGGTTTTAATCCGCCCACCCCAAGAATAATCAAAATAAGACCGGTGTAAAACGCCCATTCTTGGGGAACCGCCAAAACCCCATGTCCCAAACACAACAAGAGGCCTCCCAACATCACCGTTTTTTTCTGTCCCAAAAATTTATCGGCAATCCACCCTCCGGGAATTGAAGCCACATACACCAGCATGGTGTACCAGCCGTAGAGCCAGATTGCATCTTTATTGCTCCAACCCAAACCGGGATCAACGGCAGTTGCTGATGCTGCCATGTATAGCACCAAAATACCACGCATTCCATAATAGGAAAAACGCTCCCACATTTCGGTGAAAAACAAAATAAAAAGTCCTTTGGGGTGTCCAAATAATTCTTCGCGGTGAGTCAACTGTGCCGTTGTTGCCATGGATTGTAATTGTTTTTCTTAAACTTTTTCTTTAAAGATTTCGGAAATAAAAAGGGAAATGTTTTCAGTTTATCCTTTTTTGCTACTTATATTATGATAATTATAAATTTTCTAAAATAAAATCCGTCATCATCCTATAAAGATGAAGCCTTGTGTTCCCTCCATAAATTCCATGATTCCGGTCGGGATAAACAAACATATCAAATTGTTTCCCTGCTGAAATCAACGCTGAAACCAGCTGCATGGTATTTTGTACGTGCACATTATCATCTGCCGTGCCGTGAATAAGCAAAAAAGGATCTTCCAAGCCGTTCACATGTGTAATGGGTGAATTTCGGTCATATCCCTCAGGATTTTCCTGGGGAGTGGTCATATAACGCTCGGTGTATATCGTATCGTAAAAACGCCAACTTGTTACGGGAGCCACAGAAATTGCCATTGCAAAAACATCAGGGGCTTGAAAAATGGCATTGGCAGCCATAAATCCTCCGTAACTCCATCCCCATATTCCAATTCTATTCTCATCGATATAATCGCGGTTTCCCAGTAATTTCGCGGCATCTCTTTGGTCTTCCAACTCGTATTTCCCCAATTCCAGCTGGGTTACTTTTTTGAATTCCGCACCTTTGAATCCCGTTCCCCGTCCATCTACGCACGCCACGATATAACCTTTCTGAGCAAGTAATTGATACCAGTAATCATTTACATTAAAGAAAGTATTGGAAACCGACTGCGAGCCGGGACCGGAATATTGAAACATGAGAAGCGGATATTTTTTGTTGGGATCAAAATCTGCCGGTTTGATTATCCACATATTCAATTCATTACCATTTACTTCAATTGTGGAAAATTCTTTTTTCGAAAGATTGTATGGTTCGATCTTCTCAAGCAATTTTGAATTGTCCTTAATCTTTCGGACGAGTTTAGCATTTTTACTCAAGTGCAAAGTGAATACATAGGGAGTTTCGGCACTGGTGTGAGAATTGATAAAATAAGTGTAATCTGCACTAAAATCCGCACTGTTGGTTCCGGTTTGTTGGGACAACCGCACTTTATTCTCACCGTCTTTTCTGATAGAATATACATCGCGGTTGATGCTCCCGTTTTCTGTACTTTGATAATAAACGCGACCTGCTCGGGGATCAAATCCATAAAAATTGGTTACTTCCCATTGTCCTTTAGTAATTTGTTGAAGAAGTTTTCCTGTTTTACTGTAATGATAAATATGGTTCCACCCATCTTTTTCACTAGTCCAAATGAAGGAGTTGTCATTCAAGAACGTCAAATCATCGTCAACATCGATATATGTATTGTTTCTTTCGTTCATGACTACGGTGGATTCATCAGTGGCAGTATTCACAAAAATCAAATCCAAATTATTCTGATGCCGGTTCATCGCCTGAACGCTCAAGATGTTAGGATCATTTGTCCATTTTATCCGAGGAATATATTCATAAGACACCGGAAGCTCGACTAATTGAGTATTGTTTTGGGAGACATCATAAATATGCAAAGTCACCTCTGAATTTTTTTCGCCCGCTTTGGGGTATTTAAAGGTTTCTTGACGCGGGTATAAATCATTGCCATAAGTTCCGTAAATATCCATGGAAAAAACCGGAACCTCTGTTTCATCAAAACGCAAAAAAGCGATATGCTCTCCGTTTTTATTCCAGAAATAAGCCTGTACAAAACTGAATTCTTCTTCATAAACCCAGTCCGTCACCCCATTGATAATTTTGTTTTTCTCTCCATCGGTGGTAACCTGTGTGGTCTTTCCTGTTTTTAAGTTTTTGATATAAATATTATTTTCAAAAACATAAGCCACCTTGGAAGCATCGGGCGAAAAAGTAGGTTCTTTGATTTTCTCTTCTCTTATTTTCTCCAAAGATTTATCACTCAGATCATACACATAATAGACTCCTTTACTGGAACGGCGATAAATAGCTTCAATTTGAGTTCCTAAAATAACCTTGTCTTCATTTTCACTCAACTGAAAAGAGGAAAATGAGTTAAGACCTTCAATATCTTTGGTGCTGAGGAGAGTTCGGGTTTTTTTTCCCGTTTCATAACTATACACATCAATGCTTACTGTGCCGTTCTGCCGATTATAATTTTCCACAACATATTCCTTTCCACTTTTCAAAGATTGTAGCGATTGCATCCGTTCCTGATAGAACCTCCCCAACCAGATATCTTCGAGGGTGAGCTCTTTATCCTGTGCCGATAAAATTGTGGGAAAGACTGTAAACAGTAGAAAAAAACAAAAAATTCGTTTCATAGGAGATACTGAAGATTTTTATGCGGGTCAAGTTTACTAAAAATTCCCCGAAAAAACGTGATTTTGATGAAGAAATGTTAGGAGGTTGTTAATGTTCAACTCTTTTTGAGAGAAGAGGACGTATATTTTCTTTTGAACTTTAGGGAATTTATCAATAAAAATTAGTAATGAAATTGTGTAGTTGGGTATTTCCATG
>CAYPGZ010000008.1:0-3125 GCA_964410335.1 uncultured Flavobacteriaceae bacterium
AAAAAGAAAGCAGAAAACTGAATGAAATCATGCTTCAATTTCCTGCTTTCAGGTTCTGGTTTCTCTGAAATTTTTGGTGAGGTCAACACATCATCAAATAAATCTGACTTACTGTTTAATATATTCTAAATCAGCTACGATAGCCACATCATCGCTAATCATTGCAGAAGGAAATTTGGATCCGATATTAAAATCTGAGCGTTTCAAGATGCCGGTTACTTTAAAACCAGCACTCGTAGCTTTGTTTTCGGGGTTTGTGTAATTGCCGCGATACCACAAATCCAAGGTTATAGTTTTGGTCACTCCGTGCATACTCAACTGGCCGGTGAGTTTGTAGTGATTTTCTTTTCCGGTGGGTTGAATAGACGTGCTTTTGTAAGTCATGGTCGGATATTTTTCCACTTCAAAAAAATCGGCACTTCTCAAGTGATCGTCGCGCATTTTCACACCGGTGTCGATGGATTCAACTGGTATTGTTAATTCGAAGACCGCATCGCTGAAATCTTCTTTGGAAGCGGTGATGGTGGAATTAAATTCCTGAAACCAACCGTCAACATCGGATATTCCATTATGGACAGTGCTGAATTTGATTTTGGAATGGGCATTGTCAACATTCCAGGTGGTCTGTGCAATTGTGGTTATTCCAGCCACAAAAAAAGCCACAAGCATCGATACTAATTTAAAGTTTGCAGTTTTCATGTTTCTTTAGTTTTAAATTAAAATTTATAGTGTAAAAAAGTAATTATACGTTTTAACAATTGCCATCAATAGAGCAAGATTCTCCCTCGATGGGTGAGATTGATTTTTTTTCTTGGTTGAATTCCTCATAGGCTTGAGTTAAGGTTTGGAGGAATATTTCGACGGGCTGTGCTCCCGAGACGGCGTATTTATTATTAAAAACAAAAAAAGGCACTCCCTGAACACCGACTTGTCTGGCCATATACTTATCTTTTTCTACCTCGTCGGAATATTTATTACTTTGCAACATATCCCGAATTTCCTTTTCGGGAAGCCCCGTTTCCTTACCCAACTGAATCAGCGTTTCATCATCATCGATATTTTTTCCTTCAGTAAAATGAGCAGCAAAAAGTCGTTCTTCTATTTCGTTTTGGAGGTTGTGGGCCAAAGCTAAATGCGAAAGTCGATGAGCGTTGAAGCTATTGGCGGGAATTACGGTATCAAAATTGTAATCCAAACCGGCTTCTTTTGCTCTTTGGGTCAATTGGTCATGAACTTTTTTAGTGTAATCCAGTGTCCAGCCTTTATTTTCTGCTAGATGTTCGTAAGTGCTTTTTGACGGATCGGTTTTTAAATCCGGAGATAATTCAAAACTGCGCCATTGTACTTCAATATCTCCTTTATGTTCAAACTTTTTTAAGGCTTGTTCAAAATTCCGTTTTCCGATATAGCAAAACGGGCACATAATGTCGGACCAAATTTCTACTTTCATAATTTTTAAATTTATTTTTTTCAGGATAACCGCCTGATTCTTAAATCTTCACAAAATTACCACTCGGTTTGTACCTATGCATTGATCTATATCAATAAATCAATCTAAAGTGACAAACACCGAGGTACGCGACTGATTGTTTACAGCTTTACTCTTATGTCCGTGTCCGGTAGTATCCTCGACAAGCAAAATATCACCGGTTGAAAAACGGCGCACAGTACCATCGGTTATTTCAATATCCACGGCGCCGTCCAGCATAATAATATATTGACGTTGCGGGGCATTGTGCCAATCATAATCGTAGTCGGGTCCCGTTCTTCGAAAAATAATCCCGGTAGCATTAACTTTTTCAGAAAGCTGCCCGATATCTCCGGCATCTTCGAGGTCAATTTCGATATCTTCGAAGTAGGAATTATTATCAATTCCGGTGTAAAGGCGTGTAATTTGCATAGTTAGTAATTTAATAATCAAATTTTCGCTTAATCCTGTACTAGTTTAGCCATCATTGCTCGTACAGCTTTGATTTCATCTTCATTAATAGTGTGCGCCATTCCTTTATAGATTCGTTTATCGACTACGGCGCCCAATTTTTGAAAAATACTTTCCGTTTCATCCACTCGCTCCTTGGGAATATGAGAATCGATATCACTGCAGCCCAAAAAAACCGGAGTGTGATGCATCTCTCCGGAATAATCTTTTTGATTTATTTCAGGGCCGATCAATCCGCCGCTAAAAGCCACCAAGCCTCCGAGTTTCTGGGGATGGCGAGCCAGAAATTCACTGGCCAAACAAGCCCCTTGTGAAAAGCCCAACAAAATAATTTTCTCTCGTGGAATTCCTGATTTTATTATCGATTCCAATAAATCATAAATAGCTTGTAATCCACTTGAAATCCCCGGTTGGTTTTTTTCTTTAGGCGCTAAAAAAGAATAGGGATACCAAGTGTGACCTTGAGCTTGAGGTGCGGTATAGAAAAAATCCGGCTGAGCAAATTCATCAGCAAGAGGAATCATTCCGCGAGCGGTTGCTCCCCGGCCGTGCACCATCAACATGGCAGCTTTTGCACGGGTTGGCGGAGCTCCATATTCAACGGGAGAAATATGCTGATGCGGACCTTGGAAAGGTTCATTGGGATTTATTCTGAACAATGACATTTTTTTGGTTTAGGACGTGTGATGAATTCGATTTACGGAAAAAACCTCAGGCTTATAAAAATAAAATTTTATAAGCTTATCTCGGGCAAACGTTTTTCAATATTCTCCCTTTTGGATTCTAACCAAGGTGGAAGGATAAGTATTTCTCCGAGTTTGTCTATGTCTTCATCCACGTCATAACCGGGACCATCAGTGGCAATTTCAAATAAAACACCGCCCGGAGATCTGAAATAAACCGAGTGAAACCAATGTCGATCGATAAAAGGAGTGGGGTGAAGCCCTAAATCGATTACTTTCTGGCGGAATGCCATCAATTCCTCATCATCTTTTGCGCGGAAAGCTACATGATGAATAATGCCTCGACCGTTTGTAGAAGGAGTTTGTGCTGCTTCCTCAATAATTACCGAGCCGCCGATGGGCGCATCCGTGGTGAAATGCCATGAATTGCCCATTTGTTTTGATTCCTTAAAACCAAATACTTCTTTTAAAACTTCTGCGGTTGCTTTGTGATTTATGAGACG
>CAYPGZ010000008.1:3225-11837 GCA_964410335.1 uncultured Flavobacteriaceae bacterium
GGGAAAAATGTTAAGCTCGAACCCGGAGAGCCCTGTGCATTGCCATAAAAAAGATGGTAAGTACCGGGATCGTCTTGGTTTACAGATTTTTTCACCAAACGCATCCCGAGTGATTTTACATAAAAATCAGCGTTTCGTTGAGCATCACCGGAAAGAGCGGTGATGTGGTGAATACCATTGTGGGAAGTTTTCATAGTCACAGGTTTTTGTTACACAACAAAATTACTCCCCCAATTCCATATCCTCCATTGAGGTATGTTAAGAAATCTACGTCATGTTTAAAAACAACAGCCCGTCCACCGGGAATCATATCCCCCAATATTGATAACACGGCTTAGGGCTGTTGATATTTTTATTTTAAAAAACATCAGTTCCAAAATTCATCAGTTGTATTTTCAACAAAACGCTCTTCTTCAAAAGTATTCACTATTTCTTTTCGTTGAGCTTCATTGGCTTTTTCCTGCACTTTAGGAAAGAGTTTGCGTTCTTCAAATCTCACATGTGCCTCGAGTTCCTCTTCCAGCAAACTCAAGGATTTTTCTAGGTTTTCTTTGTCTTTAAACAAGCGTCTTAATCGTCGATGTTGTGACAAAGCCTTCTCTACCAGTTTGTTCCCTTTTCCTAAAACAGGAAAGATATACTTTTCTTCCAGAGCAAAATGTCGTTCGATATGTGTGTGGTAAAACCAATCTGTATATCTTTTAATGCGTTCGGTTTCAATATTTTTTGAAAAACCTTTTCTTATTTTCCAGCTCAAAAGAAGATTGTGATGATGTTCCCGACTAAAAGGCTGTAGAAAATCAGCACGTTTCATATTTCCTATATCTGTTTTTATTTTTTTAATTTAATGGCTGTGGTCTTTTTCTTTTTCATGCTCCCCTCCACAGGTGGGGCAAGTTTCTATTTTTCCTTTTTTTAGTTTTACTCCATCAATATGAGTTTTCATAAAATCTTGAACAAGCATGTATTTGACTTTATGATTGTTCACATCGATTTGTTTGTCCTTGAACAAGGTTCTTATTTTACTATCGTATTCTTGACGACCCCAGCAAAGAGCGCACATACCTTCCGGGGCTTTTTCGGTTTGTTCCTCAGGACTTTTCTTGAAATAGTTAACAATGTTTTCAATAAGATCCATACCCAATAATTTTTATTTTTCACCTTTCAGGAAATTGCGCAATACATATTGCAAAATTCCTTCGTTTTGATAGTAGGCCACTTCAATCGGTGAGTCGAGGCGTGCTACGGTCTCGAATTCAATCGTTTCACCGTTTTCTTTTTCGGCCTTTACTTTTAGTTTTTTCATGGGCTCAAGGCCTTCCGCGATATTGGAGATACTGAATTTTTCCCGACCTGAAAGACCGAGTTTCTCTGCGGACTCTCCATGTATATATTCCAAAGGTAAAACGCCCATTCCCACCAAATTACTGCGATGAATACGTTCAAAACTTTCAGCAATCACCGCCTTCACTCCCAATAAATAGGTGCCTTTTGCAGCCCAGTCTCGAGAAGATCCGCTACCGTATTCCTTTCCGGCCAAAACCACAAGTGGGGTTCCTTCAGCTTTATATTTTTGAGCCACTTCATAAACGGTAGATTCTTCGCCGGAAGGGAGATGTGTGGTATAGCCTCCTTCTTTTGTGGCCAGTTGGTTTTTGATACGCACATTGGCAAAAGTTCCGCGAGTCATCACTTCATCATTTCCACGACGGGAACCATAGGAGTTGAAATTTTTTCGTTCCACACCCCGTTGAATAAGGTATTGTCCTGCCGCCGATTGTTCATTAAAAGCACCGGCAGGGGAAATATGATCCGTGGTGATACTGTCGCCAAGCATCAAAAGGCTTCGGGCGTTATGAATGTCCTGAAAAGGAGGAGCTTCTTCCGAAATATCTTTGAAAAACGGAGCTTCTTTAATATAGGTTGAATTTTCATCCCACTGATAAAGATTGTCTTCCGGAACTTCCAGGTTACGCCATATTTCGTTTCCGGCAAAAATCTCTCCATAATTTTTAGCAAAATCTTTTGGATTAATCACTTGGCTCATGATTTCGTTGATTTCTTCATCGTCCGGCCAAATGTCTTTTAGATAGACCGGTTCGCCATTTCGATCATAACTCAAAGGATCTTCAATAAGGTTAATGTCAACTCTTCCTGCAAGGGCATAAGCCACCACGAGCATCGGCGACATCAAAAAGTTCATTTTTACCTGTGGATGAATTCTTGCTTCAAAATTGCGGTTTCCCGAAAGTACCGAAGCAACAATAAGATCATTCTTATCAACTGCTTCTGCAATCATCGGAGGCAAGGGACCCGAGTTTCCAATACAAGAGGTGCAGCCGTAACCCACCAAATGAAACTCCAAAGCCTCAAGGTCTTTCAAGAGATCTGCTTTTTTAAGATAATCGGTTACCACTTTTGAACCGGGTGCCAAAGAAGTTTTCACCCAGGGTTTTACATTGATTCCCCGTTCCCGTGCATTACGTGCAACCAGTCCGGCACCAATCATCACAAAAGGATTGGAGGTGTTGGTACAGGAAGTAATCGCAGCAATAACAATGGAACCGTCGGAAAGCATATATTTTTGAGAGGTATCCGAAATCCAAACAGTTTTTAAGCCATTTTTTTCAGCGGTTTCTATTTCGAACTCCTCCTTAGGTTTTGCTGTACTGTGAATGGGTTGGCTTCCGCCTTCAGCCATCCATCGGCTATAAGCTTTTTCACGACTTTTTATATCGATATAACTTCGGCCGAATGACTCGTCGAGCAAATCGATGAATTTACCCTTGAATTCACTCAAAGCAATTTTGTCTTGAGGACGTTTTGGTCCCGCAACACTAGGTTCGACAGTGGACATGTCGAGTTCGAGAATGTCGGTATATTCAATGTCTTCTTCGTTTTCTCGCCAGAGCATATTGGCTTTACAGTAGTTTTCCACCAAGTCGATTTGTGTCTCGGTACGATTACTTTTCCGCATATAATCGAGCGTTTTATCATCGATTGGGAAATAAGTTACGGTACATCCGAATTCAGGCGACATGTTTCCGATTGTGGCCCGATCGGGAACAGTAAGGTTTTTCAATCCCGGACCAAAAACTTCAACAAATTTTCCTACTACGCCATAGTCCCGAAGCAACTTGGCAATGGTGAGTACCAAATCTGTAGCCGTAGTTCCCAGGGGTAATTTTCCGGTAAGTTTTAAACCGATTACTTCGGGAGTAGTGATATAGACAGGTTGTCCGAGCAAGGCGGCTTCTGCTTCGATTCCTCCTACACCCCATGCAATTACGCCAATGCCGTTTACCATTGGAGTGTGGCTGTCGGTACCGACCAAGGTATCGGGAAAAACCGCTCCATCGCGTTCGATTACTCCTTTGGAAAGATATTCGAGGTTCACTTGGTGGCAAATCCCCATTCCCGGAGGAACAACACTAAAGTTTTCAAAAGCTTTTTGCCCCCATTTCAAAAAGCGGTATCGTTCGTTGTTGCGTTTATATTCTTCTTCAATATTTCGTTCATAGGCATATTTGGAAGCGAAATAATCCACTTGCACCGAATGATCCACCACCAAATCCACCGGAATAAGCGGATTTATGTTTTGAGGGTTTTTTCCTTTTCGAGCCATTTCTGCTCGTAAAGAAGCAATGTCCACCACAGAAGGAACACCTGTGAAATCCTGCATCAACACCCGAGCGGGTTTAAAGGCTACATCTTTTTCCGAGCCTTTTGGATTCCAGTTTAGAAGCGTGTCGATGTGCTCTTGGGTTACGGCAAATCCGTCGAAGTTTCGCAGACTATTTTCTAATAGTACACGAATTGAAAAGGGAAGTTTTTTGATATTATACCCTTTTTTTTCCAGTTCCGTAAGGCTGTAGTAATCGAAATTACCGTTCTTTGTAGAAAGGCTTTTCTTTATTGAATAGGGATTTTGAACCATAATTTCCTTTTTTAGAAGGTGATGAACATTTAAACCAAGCTTTCTCCAAAGTTAAGGTATTTCTAAGAAACTTGAAAACAAAAAGATTCTTGTAAATTCGTTTCAAAAGATAAAGGTAACCCGATTACAAGTTTTGAAATATGATAAAAATCAGCTTTGAGCGATATTTTTTTTTATAAATATATTTATCAGAAATGATTTTTGTCAACTTTAGAAACAGGCTTTCCTCATACTTTTGTATCAGTAAAATCAATAACCCTTAAACCAATGTCAACTATGAAAGCTATGAAACCCTTATCAAAATCAATCTTCCTTTTAATAATGGGAGTTTTTGGTTTTGTACTTTTAACTTCCTGTGAAGATAATAGGAAAAAGACCATCTCTCCAATTGATATGGAAGTTCATGGAGAAATGGATGCCGTACTTACCGCTGCGCCCAATGTGCCGCCTCCTGTAGGAAATAGGGAAGCTTCTAAGGTTTATATAGATATGGAAGTTACAGAAGAAGTGATGGAACTGGCTGACGGAACAGAATATCTATACTGGACCTTCAACGGTACGGTGCCCGGAAGTTTTATCCGTCTTCGGGTAGGGGATGAAGTAGAGTTTACTTTGAAAAACCATCCCGACAACAAGCTTCCTCACAACATCGACCTCCATGCCGTAACAGGACCCGGAGGTGGTGCGGATGCTTCATTTGTGGCTCCCGGACAACAAGTAACTTTTGGTTTTAAAGCCATTAATCCCGGATTGTACATCTATCATTGCGCTACTCCGCCGGTTCCTTTGCATATTGCTAACGGGATGTACGGACTAATCCTGGTAGAACCTGCCGGTGGTTTACCTCCAGTGGATAAAGAATATTATATTGTACAGAGTGAATTCTATACCGAAGGCGAAACCGGAGCACAAGGATTACAACCTTTTGATTTGGAGAAAGCCCTAGCCGAAGATGCTGATTATGTAGTGTTTAATGGAAAAATGGAAGCTCTTTCCGGGGAAAATGCTATTGAAGCTGAGGTGGGAGAAACCATACGTTTATATGTAGGAAATGCCGGACCGAGTTTAGTGTCATCTTTCCATATAATCGGAGAGATTATGGACCGGGTTTATGCCGATGGAGGAACCACGATTAAAGAAAACGTTTCCACCACGACGATACCTGCCGGAGGTGCTGCAATTGTTGAATTTAAAGCAGAAGTGCCCGGAGAATTAGTTCTCGTAGATCACTCTATATTCAGAGCATTTAATAAAGGTGCCTTGGGAATCCTAAAAATTGAAGGAGAGGCAACTAAGGAAAGTCGCGAGGTCTTTAAAGGCATTATTGATGAAAGAGCACATCCCCTGAGTACTGCTCAAAATAAAGTCGATAGAAAAACAGAACAAGAAGTTTCCGGTCTCGAAACCCCTGAAACAAGTGAGGATGCTGATGATGGAGCCTTGACCAAGATTGAATTATTGTCTAATGACCAAATGCGTTTCGACAAAAACCAATTGAAAGTTAAAGCAGGACAACGCGTCCAACTTACTCTGAAACACACCGGAAATTTACCCGCGAGTGTGATGGGACACAACTTTGTCCTCTTGAAAAAAGGAACCGATGTTGCAGACTTTGCTCGAGAAGCTGTCTCTGCAGCCGAGAACCATTATGTTCCGGAAGGCTCAAATGATGTGATTGCTTATACTCCGATTATTGGTGGAGGAGAGGAAGTTACCATCGAATTTGATGCTCCGGCTCCGGGAACCTACACCTTTATCTGTAGTTTCCCAGGTCACTATGTGATGATGAGAGGAACCTTTGTGGTAGAGTAAATTTTTTGAACAATCCCAAATCATTCAAAATTGTCAACGATGCTTAAATACCTTCCCATATTCTTCGGCATGATTTTTCAAGTGAACATGTGGGCCCAAAACGGGGAGATGGCCACTGTAAGAGGTGGTTCTTATCTCCCCTTGTACGGGGCAGACAAACCTGTGGAAGTGGAAGGATTTAAAATTGACAAACATCCCGTTACCAATAAAGAGTTTCTGGAGTTTGTAAAAAACAATCCGCGGTGGAGAAGGTCTCAGGTAAAAAGGCTTTTTGCCGACGAAAACTATTTGACACAGTGGAACAGGGACACCGAATTGGGAGAGGATATGCTTCCGAATTCACCGGTGACAAGTATTTCCTGGTATGCCGCAAAAAGTTATTGCGAATGTCAGGGCAAACGTCTTCCCACCATGGATGAATGGGAGTATGTGGCCATGGCTAGTGAAAATCAACCTGACGGACGCGAACGCGAGGCATATAATAAATATATCCTTAACTGGTATGAAACGCCCAATACCTTTAATAATGAAGTGGGAAAAACCTATGAAAACTATTGGGGGGTTTGGGATATGTTTGGACTTGTTTGGGAATGGACACAGGATTTCAACTCGGTGATGATTACTGGGGATTCCCGCAAAGGAAGCAAAGGCGATACAGATGCCTTTTGTGGGGCAGCAGCTTTGGGAGCTTCAGACTTGATGGATTATGCTGCTTTTATCCGTTATGCCTTTCGAGGCAGCCTCAAAGCAAATTATGCAATAAAAAACCTCGGCTTTCGGTGTGCACAGGATATATAAACTCCAAAAGCCATAAACTATAAGAAAATGAAAAAATATTTTGCATGGCTATTGATAGGCGTATTAGGTTACGCTTGCAATCAAGAAAATCAAACCGGGAAAACACTCTCGGAAAATACAGACGCAATGACGGCTGATGCTGAAACAGAAACTGAAACCAAAAAAATTCCGGAGCTTTCCATCTATAACTTGCCTTCCACCTGGACCACTCAGGATAACGAAGAAATAAAATTGGAAGATTTATATGGTGATGTGCTGGTGATGACGATGATTTACACTACTTGTCCCACAGCTTGCCCACGATTGATTGCCGATATGAAATACGTGGAAAGTCTGATTCCTGAAGAAGATGCAGACAAAGTGAAATTTGTGACGGTGAGTATAGATCCCGAAACCGACACTCCACAGCGACTCAAAGAATTCGCAGAAATGAACAATATGGTTGGTGAAAAATGGGTTTTTCTTCGCGGGACACCGGATGACACCCGGGAATTTGCTAATGTGCTGGCAGTGAGCTATAAAAAAATTTCGCCGATGCAGTTTTCTCATTCAAACATCATCAGTGTATTTGATGAAAAAGGCGTGATGGTATTTCAAAAGGAAGGATTGAATGTGGATTACCAAAGCATTGTGGATGCAGTGAAAAAAGAAATTCACAATTAATCAATTTTTGGTGTTAAGGGGATACTCCTTAAAATTGATTTTGCAACCCGGGTTTTTCCCGGGTTTTTTGGTTGATTTAAGCAGAAAGTTTTTTAGATAATTCAGGATTAATGGAGCATCAGCAGAGGCAAACGGCTGATAAACGGAATCTGATTTTTCTGAGGATTGTGGAGCAAACGCTGACATATATCCAAATTTTTTGCCGCCATCACAATCAGGTTCACATTTCGGTTGGTAATGAATAATCTCCAGAAGTTTTTTTCTTTGAAACTGTAAAACGTCTGAGCGGGCAGGAGGGGAGATTTAAAATAATCCTGAAAGTGTTTCCTATTTCTCAGTTGTTCTTCAGTGGGCTCTTTCTCAGTGTTATAAATTTCCAACATCTTGATAGAAGCTCCGGAAAGAAAAAGAAATCCTTGAAGAGCTTCTATCATTTTCTCTTCATAATGAATTTTGTAATCGGTGGGAAACAAAACATTTTTGGGTTTGCGGAAAACCGTATTCTCCGAAATGGCCATTACCGGACATTTCACCTTCAGCATCACTTCCGAAGTATTATTTCCAATGATTGTAGTTTTCCTGTTGGTAAGTCCTTTGGTGCCCATCACAATCAAATCGATGTTTTTTTCCAGAATTTGCTTCCTGATAGCTTCGATTAAAAAATCTGCTTTCACCACCGAAATGAACCTGTGTTCGGGATTGAGTTTGGAGTTGTTCAACCATTCCCGAAGCTCCTGAAAGCTTTCTTGTTTGTCAGCAATCAGCCCATTTACGGACACCTCATTTTTTTTATGGGTGGGATCCACGTGAAGCAAATGAAAAGTACACGGCACTTCTTCAAAAAGTTTCAACGCATATTTTATGGCGTTTCGCGAATTTTCGGAAAAATCAGTCGGCAACAAAATATTCATCGTGGGTAGTTTCTTGGTTTTCACCACAAAATTAGCGCTTGCCGATCTGTATAAAAATGACGGAAATCAGTTATTGAACTCATTCCATCTTGCTCAAGGAACTGCAAAATGATCTTTTTATCTCATAGCTATGGCCTATGACTCAAAAAAAAGGCCGTATCTGAAACGAAAATCCCATTTTTCACTTCAATGGAAAAAAATCTAAATGAGTAAATGATTATTTAAGAAAAAGAAAGGGATCACATTACCTTTTTCAGCGCCTCTACATCGAGAATCCGGATGTTTCGCCCCTCGATTTCAATTAAGCCTTCTTTTTTAAAATCAGATAAAGTACGGATTAAACTTTCTTGAGCCATTCCCGCCACGCTGGCCAAATCACTTCGTGAAATTCGGATACTGTGGGTGGGAAATTTCCTTATTTTCTGTGAAAACATGAGAATGGTTTTGGCGGTTTTTTTCCGAACGGAACCATAGGCCATTTCTAATAATTT
>CAYPGZ010000008.1:11937-16119 GCA_964410335.1 uncultured Flavobacteriaceae bacterium
GAATGGTTTTGGCGGTTTTTTTCCGAACGGAACCATAGGCCATTTCTAATAATTTTCCTTTTACTCCTTCGATGTGATTAGCAAGGGAGTCGATTACATCCAAAGAAATTTGCCTGTTTTCCTCCAAAATCGTGCGCAGCTCTTCTTTGGAAATCGCATGGATTTTTGAGGTTTCCATGGCCGTCGCCGACTCTTGAAGGCTTTTGGGTTGATTTAAAAAAGGACTTCCAAAAAAATCTCCTTCTTTGTACACTGAGGTAATCAATTCTTTTCCGTATTCATCCATTCTATGACCTTTGATTACTCCTTTTCCCACCATATACAAATATTTATTGCCCGTGCCGCCTTCATAAATACTTTCTCCACTTTTGTAGGTTTGAGGTTCGAATTCTCGTATAAATTCTCGCAGATCATCTAAAGAATTCATCATGTTGGAATCATGGCTTATATCAACCGAAACTTCCCGGCTCATATTTTTTAAAATAGCCATTTTTGCCAGCCTGCTTTCGATAGCGCTTATCAACTCCTCTTCTTCAAAAGGTTTGGTGAGATAATCATCGGCTCCGAGGTTCATTCCTTTGCGGATATCGGCGTGCTCGGTTTTGGCGGAAAGAAATATGAAAGGAATGTTTTGTGTGGAAGGATTTTGGGAGAGGTTTTGCAAAACTTCATAACCATCCATTTCGGGCATCATAATGTCGCAGACTATAATATCCGGATGAATTTTTTTTGCCAGTTCCACACCCGTTTTTCCATTAGCTGCTGTAATGGTTTCATATTCTGCAAGTTCCAGAAGCTCGGCGGTATTTTCCCGCAAATCCACATCGTCTTCGATAAACAAAACCTTCTTCATTTTGGGTGTATTTTATTTTTTCTCGATGGGCAATTCCACTATAAAAACAGTTCCGCGAGGTTGGTTTTTCCTAAAAGAAATATTTCCTCCCAAATTCTCGATATGTGATTTTGTTATGCTTAACCCAATTCCGGTGCCTTGGATAAGCAGGGCATTTTCTGCTCGAAAATACAATTCAAAAATATGTTTTTGATCCTTTTCGGGAATACCGATTCCTTGATCGCCCACCAAAAATCTGATTTTGTCGCCTGCCCACTCGATATCAAAAGTGATGACGCTATTTTCAGGAGAGTATTTTATGGCATTATTTAAAAGATTGGATAAGGCCAATTCCAAAATTTTTTCATCCTGATGCAAATTGATGTGTTCGATATTTTTAGGGTAGTCGAGTTTTTGGCCGTCTTTCAATGTAACATTGGCGTTGTAAATCACTTCATTCACCAATTTTTCCAAACTGAAAGTCGTAGTTTTATATTTTACCTGTCCTCTTTCCACGCGTTCTATGGAAAGAAAGTCATTTAGGATATTGTTCAGATAATGAACCTTGTTCCGGATAGTATTGAAATGTTTTTCTCTTTTGTCTTGTTGCTCCTCCAGTTTATATTTTCCGGCGAGTGTAACAGAAGTGAGAATTCCACTCAAAGGAGTTTTGAATTCATGAGAAACCAAAGAAAGAAACTTAGATTTCAAATCGCTCAGTTCCTTTTCTTGTTGGAGGGCATGCTTCATTTTGTTTTCTGCAATTTTCCTCCTGCGGATTTCCTCTTCCAACTTCAGGTTAGTCTCTTGGAGTTTAGCAATGCTTTCTTCCAGTTGGCGGGTGCGAGCCTTTATTTTTTCCTCCAGACTGCTGTTTAGTTCTTTTATTTTTTGCTGGGCTTCCATCCGCACGGAAATATCCACCACCAGCGACATGACATATTTTTTCCCTTCCCAGATAAATGGGTTTAGACCGGCTTCGACGGGAAATTCGGAGCCGTTTTTTTTCAGTCCAAAAATATCCCGGCCATGACCCATCTGTCTTTTTTCGCTGTCTTTTAAAAAAGTTTTGACATCACGGGTATGAGCCCTTCGGTAGGTGCTCGGAATAAGAAGATTCAGCGGTTTGTTCTCGAGCTCTTCTTTTTCATAACCGAACATTTTTGCTGCAGAGTTGTTCACCCCAACTATTTTTTGGGCTTCATCAACGACGATTACGCCCTCCGAAGCGGCTTCAAAAAGAACGTTGAATAAATTTTCTTTTCCCGTGAACATAAGCGGATCGGTTTTCCGCTAAATTACTCAACTTTCGGAGAATTTTCACCGGAATATTTAGGATAAAGCCGGAAGCTTTTTCCAAGCGGAAGAATTTATAGAAAGGGGTTGATTTATTTTTCTAAAACTTCTTTCAATACCACCGCCTGATTTCGTTTTTTATCTTTTGCTCCAAACAAGAGACAGAGCCTTTTTTCCTGAGCAATCTCTCTCAGTTTTTTCAAATCCTCCTCATGCTTTTTGAGCTCTTTTTTATATCGGTTTCTAAATTCATCAAAACGGTCTTCCTTATGGTTAAACCACTTTCGCAATTCGGAGGAAGGAGCAATTTCTTTGCACCAATCATCGAGTTTGGCTTTTTCTTTTGAAATTCCGCGGGGCCAAATACGATCCACTAAAACCCGATGTCCATCATCTTTGGCACAATCATCATAAATCCGTTTTGTTTTTATCGGATGCATGTGAGGTTGTTTTAGACAGCCTCCTCCAATTCGATGGATTTGGGAAATAAAATGTTATTTTCCAAGTGAATATGCTCATGCAAATCTTCTTCGAATTCTTTCAGCAATGAAAATGCTGTGCGATACGTATTACAAGCATCTGCCGGAGGAGCATAATTTCCACTAAGTTCGGAAATTTTTCGGAAACGCGCTCCTTCAGAATCATGTTCTTCCATCATCTTTTTGATTGGACCGCCGACAGGCATAGTGTTTTCTGCTCCTCCGGTGCGGGTTACCATCTTCCGGATGAGTGGAAATAGGATAAGTTCTTCCTTTTTCATGTGGGCTGCAAGCTCGCCGGCAGTTTCATTGAAAAGTTTCTGAATCTCACCCAACTCCGGATGGTTATCTCCGTGCACTTGATTGATTTTGGCCAAATATTCTTTCAAAACAGGAATTTGTCGTTCCACATAGCGATGATGTTTTTTTTCGACATAATCAGCCAGTAAATCCAAGGGCCAGGAACGAAAATCGGTTCCGCTGGAGCGAGTTTCACGAGTTTCTTCCAAGGCTTTGAGAATATTTTCGGGATCGATTCCTTTTTCGGAGCAAGCTTCCTCTATGCTGCGATTTCCGTTGCAGCAAAAATCTATGTTGTGATCCTTAAAAACTTGTGCGGTACGATAATCAGCAGCCACGAGTTCGCCGATATTTTGATCTTTTGAAATGTTCATAATTGACAGATTTATAAAGGTTTGTGGTGCGCTTTTTTCGGGAGTAAACCCGGCGCAAAAAAATTATTTTTCTAAAAACTCGATTTCCGAGTCGGTTTTCATTAAAGCAAAAGCTTCAAAATCTTCCATCACTAAGAGTGAATGTGGTTTTCCGGCAGGGATGATATGAAGTTCATTGGCGTTGAATTGGAGTTCCTTTCCATCCAACCGCATTAAGGCTTTTCCTTTTTGTATAATCACGACAGCTTCTTTTGTGCTGATGTGCAGCGGCATTTCCATTCCTTTTTTACCGGAAACAAGGAAACTTTTCAGTTCATTCCCCATTTTTAACGGTGTTAAACTGGGTCGATTTATTGTGGATTTCATAGGTGTTGATTTTAAAGTTTAATTTTTCCCGTGTGGTCCTCTCCCCAAGTTTGCAGTTCTTCCTCGCTCCACAGTGCGGGGAAGAATTTTCGCTGTTGAAATTTGGGGTGGAGATATTTTTTCCATTCCGAACCTCCCGTGGCAGCTTGGTTTTCACCTTTTTTATCCAAATAATGTTGGGCGGTATTCAAATGAACCAGCGGCCAATCTACATTATAGATTTTATCGAAAGATTTTATTTTTGAAAGCAATTTCTCCGAAGGGTTTTTCATACGAAGTATTTTGTCTTCCAGGGTATTTCCTTTTACTTTTTTGGCAAGACGAATAAAATCATTCAGGTATTTCTCTTCAAAAAGCCGAAGGGTAAGCGTTTTTTTTCCTGTGTTTCGATCGAAGCCGGCGTCGCGCCAATAGATATTGCTGAAATAATCTTCGATGGAAGGATTTTCAGGTAAACGTTTTTTTCCGGGAATGTTCACAAGATTTTCCAATCGTGTGCAATAGATTTCGATATATCGAAACTGTGCACTCTGAA
>CAYPGZ010000008.1:16219-28645 GCA_964410335.1 uncultured Flavobacteriaceae bacterium
AGATTTTCCAATCGTGTGCAATAGATTTCGATATATCGAAACTGTGCACTCTGAAATCCACTTGCCGGAGCCAATGTGGACCTGAATGTATTATAATCATCATAATCCATTCCCTCAGTCATCACATCATAGGAAGTAATGAGCATTTCGGTGTATCGATTGATCCGGTTGATTTTTTCAATAAGAAAATCCTCGGTAAGCTCGTTTTTAAACACGATTTGCTTGATTTCATGCAACACGAGTTTCAGGGTAAGCTCCACGATTTGGTGATACATGATAAAGATTTCTTCATCCTTAAAATCGGTACGAGGCTTTTGAAGTGAAAGCAAAGTGTCCACCTGAACGTAATCCCAATAAGTAATGGGTTTAGCTTGCAGTAAACCTTTCAGATAGGTTTCGGGATTTTCTCCTAAATCCTGATATTTCTTTTCAATTTTTGACAGCAGATCTTTCATGTTGTTTTTTTATAGAGTTTGATTCCCAAAAGGAATAAAGCCACGACTTTTATGATTTCGCAGCCCACATAAAAATAGTGCAGGTTGGACTCCGCGATTTCTTGCCCGGCAATCAAAGCATCTGCCCGCACATCCAATGCCGGGAGAAGCCATATGCTTTGCACCAAAAGCAAGAGTACCGGAATCAAGAACAGCATTTTTGGTTTCTCGAGGGATTTGTTGCTTCCCAAAAAGAAATTTGCCGCAACAATGGCCGTAAAAACCCATTCCATAAGGTTCAGGGCGCCAAAAACCAGTTTCCCGATACCGAGTCCAAGCGGAACGCTGATTCCCGGGGCTTGAAACTTGAGCCAGGCTTCCATAAAACTGATTGATAACACAAAACCCAGCCAAAGGAAAACGGCGGTTTGGGCGTATGGATATGAGGTTTTATAGGTCATAACAAAGGTCTTCTTTCGGGGTTTTCCCGAATATCGTTTAGTTTGATTTGAAACATCTCTGCCATTTTAACAGAACGCCATTTTGCTTCTTCGGCAATCTTTCCGGTAAATTTTTCATCCAAGGTTTGGTGAAAAAGCTTCAACCATTGGTCAAAATGCTTTTTTTCGATGGGAAGAACGGCATGAGGCAAAAACGGACTCCCGCGATAGGAGCGTTCATACAGCAAAACCGTACTCCAAAATTTATACATCTTTTCCAAATGAACCGGCCATTGGTCGATAACACTATTAAAAATTGGTCCTAATAATTCGTCCTTTTGGACTTTTCCATAAAACGAATCTACTAATTCTTCGATCTCCTCACGGGATTGGATTTCCTTTTTCATTTCTATCATTTCTTATGATGTCCTCACAGTTTATGTTTTGTTTTTACCTATGCAAAGGACGCAAAGTTTTTTATCTCTTCCTCTTATTTATAGAAAATGACATTCCCTTTTTGAAACTCCTATATAAATGATTTATAAAATTCCGGAGTCCAGTACATGATTATATAAAAAATCCCAAAAGCAATAAAAGCAATTACCAACATCCAGACCCATGCGGGAATTGCTTTTGGCGTTTCGGACCCTCGAATGATAAAACGGTCATTGGTTTCGCTTCCATACGCATTGATAGTGATGGCTGTATGGGAATCGATAATTTCATTGTCCTTAAGGCCGAGTACTGAAATTGCCGGGCCGTTGCGCACCTGAAAAGGGATTATTCTAATTCCCTCTGCTCCGCTGGAGGATTTGGCTACAATTTTAAGTTTGTGATCTCCATCGGGAATTTTGGTGGTATCCAAAACGAATTTTACCGGCGGTGCAAATTCGGCAAAAGGAACGGGTTCATCATCCAGAAATACCTTTACTACTCTTTTATCTTCAAACGAATCAGTTTTCATTCAATACGATATTTTTGATATGGCTTGTATTTTTTTCTTTTGGCCAAATCAGGAATTTGATACTTAAAATAAAAGCGACAATTACAATAACCGAAGCAATACCGATAATGATATAATCCAGATTTCCTGTTGGTCCGATTCCGTGGGTAATTCCTTTCAAAGGTTTAGGTTGATTGCGTTGACATACTTCACAGGCAAAAACCGGAACTCCTGCCAACAGAAAACAAAGACACAGGGAAAGTGTTTTCTTTGTAACCATCAAGTTTCTAAATAGTGTGCTCATGAGTTTTTTTTTAAAGTTTTTCCTGAAGGGTTTTGATAAATTCTCTAACTTTTTCCACGTCTTCCGGGGTCACGGGGGGAGCATCATTTCCCCAACTGCTACGTTCGTAGGTGGCAATAGCTGCGATATCTTCATTGCTTAGAATTCCGCCCAAACCGGGCATTACTCCATATTCACTCCGTGCATCATAACCCTGGATGATTATTTGAATCAGAAGTTCGGGATTTTTGTCGTTTACAATAGGACTATCTGCCAAGGAAGGAAATGCGCCGGGCAGCCCTTGTCCGTTTTGTTGATGACACGCAGCACAAGTACTGACATATAATTTTTTGCCGAGCGAGTTGGTGGAAGGTTCAGCTTCACGCTTTCCCCCTTGAGGTGAAGCCTTTTCCTGTTCAGGAATAAAATCAATCTCCGCCCCGCCCGGCATAGGAGCTTGTTTCAAACTTTGCAAATACGCCACTAATTGTAAGGCTTCCGGTTTAGCAATAATTTTTTTTCCGGGTTCATTAAAATATTTCTCGGGAACCGGAACTATTACATCTTCCGAAGAAATACGGGTAGTGTCTTTGGCTTCAAACATCCACGGATAAGCAGGCATTATGGATTCGCCCACCACCGAACGCGGATTGAATAAATGAAGCAAATGCCATGATTCACTGGGTTGACGTTGACCGATATTTGTCAAATCCGGTCCGGTGCGCTCACTGCCCAAAACGGATGGCGATTGTTGCCAAAAGTTCATGCGTTGTTTGCTGTAATAATAATCCGATGGAATAGAAGGCCGATCGCCCCACACATTATCCATTTCGATGTTACGAACTTGCTGTGTGTGACAAGCCATGCAATTTTCCTTTACATATATATTCAAACCTTGACGTTCAATATTTGTCAGGGCATCAGCCGTTGGCAAAGGTTGCACGTAGGTCAACTCGGAAGCAGGCAAAATAGATACAAAAAAACTCAGCACAATGAAGACACTTGCCGACACGAGTACCAATGTTTTTACATCTTTATGAAAATTGAACATACCTTCTTTATTTATGCTGTTTTAAGTGCAGGTTTTGTATTTTGATTAGATTCTTTGTGGCTGTTTTCTTCAATCACATCCACCTTTGATTTGATTCTGTTTCTGATCATGAAATAAAAATTATAGGCAAAGACCAGATGCGATAAAAACATCAGCGTCCCACCGACGGCTCGCCAAACCCAAAATTCCCGCATCAGAGTAACAGATTCAATAAAAGGAGCACCTTCCATCCAACTCAAACCTTTTAAAGTTCCACCGGTCATCAACGAAATCATATAAGCAAACAAACCGATGAAAGCCAGCCAAAAGTGAGCACCCACTAAAGTTTGTGGTGGTTCTTTTCCCGTAATTTTTGGAAGAATGGTATAAATTCCTGCCCATAAAAAGAAAGCAATGATTCCATACATGGTCATATGCGAATGGGCGACATTAAAATCTGTGAAGTGCCAGACATATTGCGTAAATCGAAATGCCTGAAAACTTCCTTGGGAGGAACCCACAAAATAAAAGATGGTTCCTACCAGAAAGAAAGGAAGCACATAACTTTTGGAAATATGATTCCAGGCTCCTTTCATGGTCATCAAAAAGTTTGTGGTTCCGGCAATTACCGGAATGAACATTCCCATACTAAAGACAATAGCCACGGTTTGTAACCACCACGGGACGGGACTGAAAATAAAATGATGCGTCCCGATCATGGTGTAGAACAACATTTGTGTCCAGAAAGCCAACACCCCAAGTGAGTAGGAATAAATGGGTTTGTTCAGAGACGCCGGAAGATAATAATATACCAAGCCCAAGGTGAAAGTCATAAACCACATTCCCACGCCTTGGTGCATATAATAACCTTGAACGACAGTCTCGCCTAATCCATCTTGATAGAAAGGAAGATACCCGATTATAGCCAACACCGTTGTCCAGATTAAAGCGGCCAGGATAAACCAGTTTGAAATATAAATTTCTGAAATTTTACGTTTGGCGATGGTTTTATAAAAATTCACCAACGTCAGTATTAATCCTATCATAAAGAGCAACATGATCGGCCAGATATATTCTCGATATTCCGCGCCACCGTTATTGATTCCGGACATTAGTGCAATATTTCCAAATAATACGGTTAAATTGATTAAAGCAAAAGCCCACCACGCCATTTTCCGGCTGTGAATAGTTGTGTTTGAAGTGCGGGCAACCACAAAGTAAGCCAACCCGATCATCGCTAGAGAAGACCATCCCCAAAAAACGGTGTTGGTGTGTACCGGACGAAGCCGTCCAAAGGATAACCATGAAATTTTATCGAGTTCAGGCCAAATAAATTTGAAACCCAAATATTCACCTATAAATGTTCCAAAAACAAGCCAAAAAACAGCTGCTCCAATATAATAGATGATGATTTTCTTTAAGCCTTCCGGGGTTTCAAGACGAATATTAGACTTCTTTTTTTCATCAAAGAGTGGATTTTCAGGCTCACTGGTAAGGGTGTGAACCAGCCCTTTTTTGTCTTGAGCCTTATTCGTACTGCCCAGTTCATCGCCCTTCAGGGTATAGCGTTTAGCCTGTTTGCGTCTTTCGAGGATTTCATCAATTTCGGAATCTTCGAGATTCACCAAATCATCACTAAACTCGATTCGCTGTTTGTGAATGTGTTTGCTCCGAATTTTGGAGATATACGAATTCATCCGGGAAAGCAAAATGACTATGGCAACGATTAGAACAATTATAATTAGGACAACCGTTCCTATTATTCCCGGACTGGTCATCCAATTTTGGGTATCTATCGATTCTTGTGCCATCGCGGTTGCACAGAAAAAAAACATGCTTAACACTTGAAAATATTTCTTCATTTCTATTTAAGACAATTTTGTCCGTTTTTATGTCAAATTTTTTAGCGTTTCAGATAAGTTTTCTTGTTTTCCAAGTCAACAGCCAAATCGTAGATACTGGTGGAATCGAACATGTTGTGCAACTTATCGCGAATATGTTTGAATTCTTTGTGAACAGGGCAGGGGTGTGTTTCGGAACATTCCTTCAATCCAAGGCCGCATTGCGTAAAAAGTTCTTTACCGTCTATTGCTTCTACCACTTCCAATAGTTTGGTGTTTTGCATTTTGGTGCTGTCCAGCGTAAATCCTCCGGTGGGTCCCTTTGTGGAAGAAATCAGGTTTTCTCGGGTTAATTTTTGCAGGATTTTGGCCGTGAAAGCCACAGGGGAATCAATTTCTGCTGCAATGTCCTTCAAGGTTGCCCGCTCCTTATTCAGAGATTGATGGGCGATGTACAGTGTTGCGCGAATTCCGTATTCGCAAGCTCGAGAAAAAACCATGTTTTATTGCCTAAAATAGAAAACAGCTAAAATACAGCTTTAAGCCATCAACATCCAAATATTGAGGACAAGCAAAAATATACATAAGAACATGCTCGCCAGCAGTGAGTTGAAAACAAATTTGGGTTTCATGTCTGCCAAAATCGTGGTGTTATACCACATGCATGCGGAAACCGCCAGAAACAGTTGGAACATTTGTCCAAAATCATGACCGTTCATCAGAATCACCATGGCGGCAGCGCCACCCACGCAGCTGTTTAAGATAATCGCCAGCGTGGCGTAGCCCAAAAAGAGTCCTTCAAAATCTTTGTAAAGTTTTTTGTAGAGAGACATAATATTTCGGTTTTGATTTGAGGACAAAATTAAATCAAAATCCTATTTCGGACAAATTTATCCTTAATTATTTTTAAGGTTTTTTTATGGCTTTAAAAAAACAAAAGCCACAAGGGTAAATCCGTTGTGGCTCAGTTGTTTATTGTAAATAAAATAAATAAAATGTTTCCGGCATTTATTTTTTTGGAGTGGGAATTGATAGTAATCCCATTCTCCGTCATGAATTTTTAACTCCCAGCAGTCTTTCCTCTTCCTTTAGAATACTGGATTTGGCTTCGCGATAAGCTTTTTCATGTTGTGCAATTTTATCTTGGGTTTCTTTATGTTGATCCAGATAGTAGGTTTCACATTGCAGATCATCGCATTCGATCATGCCCTCCAAGCTGTTTTTATTTTGCAACAATCGGTTTGCCAGTTCGGAATTTGCTTCGCTGATTTTTTGTAAAGCTTGTTTCAAAACCGGGGTTTTATCAAACTGCATCTCCGGAAGGGAAATTAGTTTGAGATAGAAAGCGCATTCTTTTTCAATAAAATCGATTTGGTTTTCCCAACTTTCGATTTCATTTTGCATAGTGGTTTTTTGATAATGAGCCGGAGTGATGGAGTTGTTCATTTTATTTATTCTTTTTTTTGTTCGACTAATTTATGTTCGACGTTTGTGATTTTGATGGTATTTTTTCCTGATGGGAATTCCCACATCACTTCATCACCTTTGGCATATCCTACCAATGCCGACCCCATCGGAGCTAAAATAGAGAGTTTGTTTTGGGCAATATTGCTCTCTTCGGGCTTTACCAATTGATAGGTTTTTTCGGGGCCAAAGGGCGTTTGGATGGTCACAAAAGATCCAAACCGGACTACATCGCCGGGCATGTCTTTTTCGTCCACGACTTCTGCAGATTTTAACTCCTCGCTCAATTTTGCAGAGGAAGCTTTGTAGGAAGCATCTTTGTATTCCAATACAGAAGCGAAGTACTTTTTCAATAACTCGTACTCCTTTTTTTCCAAAATTAATTTGCCGTATTTCATCTCTTTTAATTTTTTTGATACCCATTCCAAATCCAAAAATAAATCCGGGTTTGGGTTGGCGTTATTTGAGCTACATTTTTTGGTAGATTTTTTAATTACTTATAGCCTAAAAAAACCAAGACACAAAGTTTTGGCTTCGTGTCTTGGGGTCTTTGTCGGTTATGTGTTTTGTTTTTATGGAAAAATACCCCGTTGCATATAGACCATTTCGATCCGCGATATGGCCAGAATGTAGGCTGCGGTTCTCCAATCGACATCTTTTTCCATAGCCTTTTGCTCCACTTTCTTGAAGACTGCAGTGAGTTTCTTCTCAAGTTTCGGCATCACATCTTCCAGTTGCCAGAGCTCTCCATTTCGGTTTTGGAGCCATTCGAAATAACTACCGACCACTCCACCTGCATTACACAAAATATCGGGAATGATTTGAATATTATTGGCCAATAAAATATCTTCTCCTTCTCCGGTAGTAGGTCCGTTTGCGCCTTCTGCAACGAGTGGAGCTTTTACTTTGTGAGCGTTGTCTTTAGTCACCTGGTTGCCCAAAGCGGCAAGAATCAATACATCGCATTCCAATCCCAAGAAATCTGAAGGATCGATTTCTACAGCGTTTTCAAAGCCTTGAATCGAACCTTTTCGTGGTTTAGAATGCTCGAACAAATCTTCTGTGGAGATGCCGCTTTTGTTGTATAAAGTAGCATGTGCATCTTGAACGGCAATTAATTTGGCGCCGTCTTTCTCCATAAAATGAGAAGCCCAGTAGCCCACATTTCCATAACCTTGAACGATAAAGGTTTTGCCTTGTAGGCTTTCTCCCTTACGTTCCAACATAAGTTTAATGGAGTTGTAAACTCCAAAACCTGTTGAACGGTCACGACCTTCCAAACCACCAATTCCGATGGGTTTTCCGGTAACTACATGTTGGTTTTGGTTGCGTTCTGCTGAAGATTTGGTAGACATATAAGTGTCCGCCATCCACGCCATTGTCTGTGCATTAGTATTTACATCAGGGGCCGGAATATCATGCTCGGGACCAATGTTTTGTCCGAGAGCAAAGGTAAACCGACGGGTGATACGCTCCAGTTCAGAAAGAGAATATTCTCGTGGATCGATTTGAATACCTCCTTTTGCACCGCCATAAGGCAAACCGGCAAGCGAAGTTTTCCAAGTCATCCAAATTGCCAATGCTCTTGCAGCTTCCACATCCACGGTGGGGTGATACCGCAAGCCTCCTTTATAGGGACCCAAAGCATTGTTGTGCTGAA
This sequence comes from uncultured Flavobacteriaceae bacterium, assembly GCA_964410335.1. Lineage (GTDB taxonomy): Bacteria > Bacteroidota > Bacteroidia > Flavobacteriales > Flavobacteriaceae > DASSWG01. The sequence continues at coordinate 24,315 of CAYPGZ010000008.1, forward strand.
CGCGGTATCCGGTAAAAATCTTCACATTGCCATCGTCCATCCTCACCGGAAAATTAATAACGATTTCATTATTGGTAATGGATAAAATCTTACGGATATTAGGATTCAAATCAATCAAATCCGCAGTTTTGTTAAACTGCTTCATTACCGTGTCATACATCGATAATGGTTTTTTTTCTTTTGTTGTAGTCATTACTTTTTTTATAGATAGTGTTCGCAATATATTTTATTGTTATCCTTCCAACTGCAAATGGATTTTCGATTGCAGTTGGAACAAAGCCCTGTTGGAGTATCTTCAACATAACCAACGGCAATGGAGTTTTCCTCCAATACCGGATCGGGGTAAGTGTAGTTTGCCATTTTCAAAAAAATATGGATGCAATCTTTTGCTTGACTCCATATTGGCAAAAGCTGTGCCGAAGGATGAAAAAGAAGGCTTCAAAAACATAATTCGATATATTTCAGCTTATTGGCTGTTTGATATATATTACAAATATAGTTTATATCGAGTAAAAACTCCCCGGATGGGTAAAAAAGTACCGATAAATAAAAAAAATCATTTTAATTTTTCTCGCAAAGTTTTTCGATCAATTTGAAGGATTTCTGCAGCTTTGGTTTTATTATTTCCGACTGATGCCAAAATCTTTAATATATGATCCTTTTCGACTTCCTTCAATGGTTTTAATCCGCTTTTCTCTGTAGGAGTGGGGTATTTCAAATAATCCGGCAGTTCTGCCACTCCGATTTGGGTTTTACACAATATTATTGCACGCTGAACCACGTTTTCGAGTTCCCGAACATTGCCGGGCCAATGATGTCGTGATAAAACCTGCATGGCTTGTTCCGATAGGGTTACATTCGGTTTGTCGTATTCAAGGCCATATTTTTTCAAAAAAACGTCAAGAATTTCGGGAAGGTCTTCCATATGTTCCCGTAAAGCCGGCGTTTTTATGTCCACAACATTCAACCGATAATAAAGATCTTCTCTAAACCTGTTGTTTTCCACCATTTCCACCAAATCCAAATTGGTGGCGGCGATAATCCGGAGAGATATTTTTTCTGCTGTTCGTGATCCTACCATTTGGACTTCTTTTTCTTGGAGAACCCTCAGCAATCGAGTTTGTACGGTGTGGCTGGCACTTGCTATTTCATCCAAAAAAATAGTGCCGCCGGCAGCGGCCTGAAAAAAACCTTTTCGAGTTTCCAAAGCGCCTGTGAAGGCTCCTTTTACATATCCAAACAACTCGGATTCAAGAAGATTTTCGGGAATGGCGCCACAGTTTACGGCGATAAATGGGTTGGCTGCAAAAGCACCTTTGTAGTGAATTGCCCGGGCAACCAGCTCCTTTCCTGTGCCGCTTTCGCCGGAAATCAGGATCGTGGCACGATTGTCTTTTACACGCTCAATGACTTCTATGAGGTTTTGAATGGGTGTGGAACTCCCCACAATTCCCGCATAAACATTTCCCGAAGAAGTTTTGCTTTTTTCTGAAGGTGATTGGGTGGGTATGGGTTTTGAATCTAAGGACTTTTCAACAGCTTTTTTCAACTCTTCTTTGGTAAAAGGTTTGGTCATATAGTCCAAAGCCCCGGATTTTAAAGCATCTACTGCCCCTTCAATGGAAGGAAAACCGGTAATGACGAGTTTGGGAATAGTGGGAAAATGCTCGGAAACATATTTCAATAATTCAATACCATTGATTCCGGGCATTTGCAAATCGGTTATCAGCAAATGAATTTCTGTTGTTCTTAAAATATCAATAGCTTCAACCACTGCAGAAGCGCGATAGACATGAAAGTCGAATGCTTTGAGGTTTCTGCCCAAAACCTCAAGCATATCGTAATCATCGTCCACCACCAGGATGTTTTCCTTTTTGAGCTTCATTTTTTTGCTATTCTAATAGCTTAAAGAAAGTATTGATCCTTTTTTGTACAAAGTTAGCACATGTTTATTAGTCTTCAGAAAAGAAATGGGAATTCAATCGGAATAAAAATATACATTGAATTTATATTCTCAACGGCATGCTAATTTGAAAAACCGTTCCCCGAGGTTTATTGTCCATACATAAAATCTCTCCTTTATGACTTTTCACAATCCCAAGCACAGCACTCAGCCCCAAACCTGAACCTTCACCGATGGGTTTTGTGGTGAAAAAAGGTTCAAAAATTTTGGGTTTTATATCTTCGGGAATGCCCGGACCTTGATCGGCGATTTCGATATAAAAATCATTGTTCCTCTGAAAAAGTTTTACTTCGATAACACTGTTTTCGGGGGAAACATAAATTGCATTTATCAGAATGTTGAATAAAACCTGAGTGAGTTGGATGCTATCACATTGTGCCTTTAATTTGGGATCCTCACAATAGAATTTATAATCCAGGCCTGCTTTTTTAAAATTTGGTCCTAATAAGGCTAATGCTTGTGAGATAATAGGTTTCACGCGGATGATTTCTTGATTTTGAGGCATTTCACAGGAAAAAAACATCATTTTCTTTACCACCTCCCGAGAAAAAATGGCTGCTTTCACAATTTTTTCCACATCTTTCTTGGTTTGAGGTTCTTCGGTTCTACTGGAAATAAGTTCGGCAAAACCGAGGATGTTTCCCAAAGGAGTATTGAGTTCATGAGCCACTCCTGCGGTGATTTCCCCCAAAATTGCCATCCGGTCATTTCGTTCAGTGCTGCGTTTGAGCCGTTCTTTTTCGAGGTAATTATTGATTACATTCGCTACGTGCTCCAAGAGTTTTTGTTCTTCTTCCAAAAAATCCTCTTGCTTATAAGGAGGGGAAGGATAATGTATTCTCAAAAAACCGGATAATCCCGAGCTGTATTTCAGAGTGGCTTCCTGAAATACTGAGGCAGAAGGAATTGGGGAAGTCGAAATTTCGTGTGCTCCTATTTTTAAATCTACCACACTTGCCTCGGAGAACGTCCATGCTTTTTTGAGGATATTACTGATTTCCGTCAGTGTTTGTTTTATGGGTTTCGGATTGGAAATCATCAGAGAAACCTCGTGTAAACAGGTAAGTTCCTTGATGCGCTCTTTTAGTTTCTTTTCGAGATCTTGTTCCATGGGATTTGGCGTTAACAAGGCTTGTAAAACCGGAGTTTATCAACTTTCGGGTTGATAGGAAATACATACATTTTTAGGCTCTGTAAAAAACCGCAAGGCTTCAAAACCACCCTCACGTCCCACACCACTGTCTTTTACTCCCCCAAAAGGAGTACGTAAATCTCGGTTGAGCCAAGTGTTAACCCACACTATTCCGGCTTCAATTCGATTGCTTAATCTCATGGTCCGGTCGAGGTTGCCGGTCCAAATTGTGGAAGACAGCCCGTACCGAACATCATTTGCCATTTCGATGGCTTCTTCTTCTGTTTTGAAGGGCATGATGGTGACCACCGGTCCAAAAATTTCTTCCTGATTCAATTTGCAACGATTCGATTTTACCTCAATAACGGTTGGTTCTATAAAATAACCTTTTTCATATCCTTCAATTTTCAATGTTTTACCTCCACAAAGAATTTTTGCATCCTGATTTGCGGCATCATTAACATGAGAAAGTATTTTTTCCAGATGAGGTTTAGAAACTATAGCGCCAACATCTGTGCCTTTTTCCAAAGGAGAACCTACTTTCAGTCTTTTTGTAGCAGCGACAAAATCTTCTTTGAACTGTTCATAGATTTTTTCTTCCACAAAAATGCGGGATCCGCAAAGGCAAATTTGTCCTTGATTTGCAAAAGAGGATTTCAGGGTGACTTTTAGCATTTTATCGTAGTTGCAGTCGGCAAAAATCAGGTTTGGGTTTTTGCCGCCCAACTCCAAAGAAAGTTTTTTGAACATGGGAGCGGCCGTTCGCGCGATTTGCTCGCCGGTTTTGGTTCCTCCGGTAAACGAAATGGCTTTGATTTGAGGATGTTCGACAATTGCTTGTCCGGTGTTTTTTCCCGAACCGTGAACAATATTTAGAACGCCTTTAGGCAAACCGGCTTCTTTGCAAATTTCAGCCAATAAAAAGGCTGTCATCGGAGTGACTTCGCTGGGTTTGGCCACCACGGTGTTTCCTGCGGCCAGGGCAGGAGCAATTTTCCATGAAAATAAATATAAAGGCAAGTTCCAGGGTGAAATGCAACCGACCACTCCAATGGGTTTTCGTAAAGTGAAATTCAGGGAGTTGAGGCCTGTGCTTTCGTGACTTTCACTGGCAAATTGAGTAATGGCATGGGCATAAAAAGCAAAATTACTGGCAGCTCGAGGAATATCCACGGAAGTGGCCAAGGAAAGGGGTTTACCATTGTCTGTGCTTTCGGCTTTGGCGAGTTCGTCCAG
>CAYPGZ010000008.1:28745-33775 GCA_964410335.1 uncultured Flavobacteriaceae bacterium
AATCAATTTTTGAAGAAAATCAGATTTCTTGAGTAATATTTTTTAGGCTTAATTGATTTTTTACCGAAATAATGCCTCCGAACTTACCAAAAAAGTTTCCCAAAATTATTTACTAATAGAATTTAGGAAACGGGTTTTTTCTTTTTCCTCTGAAAATGTACCACTAAAAAAATGGGTCTTGGTAATGCTGTTTGCATCTTTTACACCTCGTGCTGCCACACACAAGTGCTGGGCTTCGATATAAACAGCAACATCCTCAGTACTCAATAATTCTTTAAGCTTTAAACCGATTTCTACGGTAAGTTTTTCCTGTATCTGAGGTTTACCGGAGAAAAACTGAACGATACGATTGATTTTGGAAAGCCCGATTACGCGATCTTGAGGAATATAAGCCACGGAAGCTTTTCCAAAGAAAGGAACGAAATGATGCTCGCAATAAGAAAAAAGACTAATGTTATCAATCAGAATCATTTCGCGATATTGAGTATGGTTTTCAAAAAAAGAAATTTCGGGAAAGTTATTCTCATCCAGTCCTTTAAAAGTTTCGTTGACATACATTTTGGCCACGCGCGTAGGAGTGTCTCGAAGGCTTAAATCGTCGAGGTCTAAACCAAGAGCTTCCATGATTTTTGCAAAATGAAACGCAATGGTTTCCACTTGCTCAAAGCGTGTGAGAGGCTGTTTTTCTAAACTGCTGTTTCCGTTTAGGCTTGTCATCAATTTTGTTTTTCCGTTTAAATTCATATTTAAGAGATTGTTTGAATTAGATTTTCTTCTACCCCTAAATTCATCAAATGCTGTTTCACACTTTGGAGGAAACCATCCGGTCCGCAGAGGTAAAAATTTTGATTGATATCGAGGATATTTGCTTTTAAAAAACTAAAATCAATCCGCCCATAAGCATATTGACTAAGATGATCTCTGCTTAAAATATTGAGAAATTTGTTTCCTAAAATTTCTTTGAGCTCATCGTGAAGAATAATATCTTGTTTTTTCTTGTTGGCATAAATCAGACTATGCCCGGAGATATGGTTTTGTTCTTTCAAAATACGCAACATGGGAATAAAGGGAGTTATTCCGGATCCGGCTGCAATAAATACTCCTTTTCCGTTGTACGTGAAAGAATCCCAGGCTTCGGTAATCGAAATGGAATTGTTGACTTTTAGTTTTGATAGGGCTAAGGTCAGGCCTCGATGTTCAGGATAAACTTTGATAATAAAACGAAGCTCTTCATCTTTTTCGGGAATACTGGTCAGGGTGAAAGGGGTTTTTAAAGATTCCGTATCTTTATCTAAAAATATCTCAACTGCTTGACCCACATGATATTTGTAAGTGGCAGGTTTCTCAATTGATAGTTGAATCACATCGTGGGTCAACCATTTTTTATCAAGTACTTTACTTAAATAGTTCAAGGTTCGAATGTTTTGTGCGGTTAAACTTGTGTTGATTTCTCTCGCTCGGGGGGGAGTCGGATACCTTTTAGATGAAAACTTTAAAAATGGGTTACAAAAATTGTAACCCAACTAAAAAAAATGCATCCAATGGAAAATGATAACATTATGAATACCGAACCCGCCCAAAAAGAATTGAACGAAGTTTTTATTATTGAAAAGGTATTGAATGGGGAAGTTGAATTGTTTGAAATCTTGATGCGTCGTTACAATGAATTGTTGTACAGAACCCTTAGAAGCTATATCACTATCGAGGCAGATGTGGAAGATACCTTGCAGGATACCTATATAAAAGCTTATGAAAAATTATATCAATTTAAAAATGAAGCTCTGTTTTCTACCTGGTTAATCAGAATAGGAATCAATGAAGCTTTGCAGCGAAAGAGAAAGTCTCCAAAATACAAAATCGTTGCTCTAGAGCAGGATGAGCATGTTTTACAAATCGAAGATCAGAATATTATGAATCCAGAACGCAGCACCAATTATAAGGAGTCTTCCCGTTTTATGGAAAAAGCTTTAGACACTCTTCCGGAAAAATACAAAATCGTATTTATGCTGCGAGAAGTAGAAGGTCTGGGGATAACCGAAATTTCTGAATGCCTGGACATCAGTATCAGTAATGTGAAAGTACGTTTACACCGGGCAAGAACTATGCTGAAAGAGGCTATCTTAGAGATAACCGATTATTCCAATATTTTTGAGTTTGGGAATGCAAAATGCGATAAAGTAGTGGCTTATGTTATGAATCATATTTATGAGAAAAATGCTAAAGTGTAGGAGATATTTTTACTTTTTTGTGTAACCCAAAATTATTTTTTGCATCAAATTGGAGTAACTCATAACAAACAGACAAAATGGAAACCAAGACAATGCTTGTTAAAAAGATTCTGTATTATACATTTGGAATTGTGCCTATTGTGGCCGGTCTGGATAAGTTTACCAATATTTTGGCGGATTGGTCTCAATATGTTGCTCCCGGAATGCAAGAAATGCTGCCTTTTGAAGTTTCCACATTTATGGCTCTTGTGGGAATCATCGAAATCCTTGCGGGAATTGTCGTTCTTCTCCGACCTGCTATCGGAGCTTATATTGTAATGGCTTGGTTGGTGGTCATTGCTTTAAGTCTAATTTTTAGTGGTGCGTATTTGGATGTGGCCGTCCGCGATTTGGTGATGGCTCTGGGGGCATTTAGTTTGGCACAACTAACAAATGATTCTTCCTCTTAGCCCTTTATTTTATCTGTATTTTCCGGAAAGGCGTCTTTTGAGGCGCCTTTTCGTATATCAAAAAATGATTACTCGAAGAAAGTGCATGGAATCCTCATTCAATATTCGGAAAACCCACAGAAGATTGCAGGAAGCCGTCATAAAGATATCGTGAAGTTTGTTTTATATCAAAGGAGAAATTAACCGTGCTGTTCTTTCCAATAGTTGTTTGAATTTGGATCGTGAATTCCATGTAAGTATATCAATTTTTTCGGCATCTTTTATATCTTCATAAAAAACTTTGCGCAGTTGTCCGGCGATTTCATCGTCATAGACGATAGCGTTCACTTCAAAATTCAAATCAAAACTTCGGTTGTCCATATTGGCAGTACCCACAATAGCAATGCTTTCATCTGTTACCATGGTTTTGGCATGAATAAAGCCTTTTTGATAAAGATATATTTCCACACCGGCTCTCAATAAATCACTATAATATGATTTTGCAGCTTTGTTGACTAATCGAGAATCTGAAATACCGGGAACAAGGAGTTTTACTTTGATGCCACTTAGAGAAGCGATAATTAAGGCGTCCAACAGACTTTCTCCGGGAATAAAATAAGGAGTGGTGATAAGAATTTCTTTTTTAGCCAAGTTGATGGCTTTAATGATTGAAAACAGAATACTTGGTGTTTCCGAATCCGGTCCACTGGCCGCAATCTGCACCACTTTGTCCCCAAATTGGGTGGAGTTTCGGATGGGAAACATTTGTGCGGTGGGCTGCAGTTTTTTATGCGCACAAAAATTCCAATCGCACAAAAATAAGTATTGCAAATACAATACGCCGGAACCATCGATTCGCAAGTGGGTGTCTCTCCAAAACAAAGCCTCGCTGTTTGGACGATTGATATATCTGTCGCTGATATTTATTCCTCCCACAAAAGCAGTTTTCCCATCGACAATAATCAATTTGCGGTGATTGCGGTAATTCAACCGATTGGCAAAAAAAATGAAGTTTATTTTTAGGAAAGGAAAAACCAGCACGCCGTTTTCCCGGAGCCGGTTGACCATATTTTTACGAATAAAATAGCTGCCGAAATCATCATAAATAAAACGTACGGTAACTCCTTCTCTGGCTTTTTCGATAAGGATGTTTTCGATTCGATGTCCGATTTCGTCATTTTCATAAATATAATATTCAAGGTGAATATGATGTTTAGCAGCCTTTAAGACTTTAATTACTTCCGGGAACTTTTCTTCTCCATTGATTAACAATTTCACATTATTATTGTCAGTCAAGGGACTTTGCGTATCGTTCAACAGCATGTATGCCAGCCCTTTATCTTTGATTACATCTCTGTTTTCAACAAAGATTTGTTTTGATTTTTTATAGATTTCTTCGCTTAATTGAAGCGCTAACTCTTCATTGGCAAAAAGTTTTTTCGAATACATTTTTCTGTTTCGATAATTTATGCCAAACAAGAAATAGAATAGAATTCCTGCGACCGGCACAAAAATGGCAAAAAGCAAATACGCCAAAGTTTTAGTGGTGGTTCGGGTGTCGTAAACAATTTTCAAACAAACCAAAACCAGCACAATAATATAGGCAAGTTCTAAAATGGGTAGCCCGAACATAAATAAGTCGAAATTATTTTTTATAAATTTTCCCAAATTGTTTTTTTATCGATGCTTTTTGTCAGGCGATACTTTTTCTGTTTCTATATCTTCTTTTTGCCCTAATAACCTGAAATCTCATGTCATCATAAAAAAGGCTTAGCATCAAAATAATCGCGGGAAAAATCAATGTATTCAGATTAAATTCCATATTCGAATATATAAATCCACCGAAGATCCCTCCTAAAAAGAAAAATGAGATGATAAATATCCGTAGTTTGATAGTCCTTTTGATTGTTTTTCGTTGGGGATGGGTTTTGGGAAAAAACAATTGAGATAATTCGATTCCTAAATCTGTGAACAAACCGGTCAGGTGTGTGGTTCGGACAATTGCGTTGGAAATTTTTGTCACCAATGAGTTTTGAAGTCCCATGGCAAATAAAATTATGCAGACAAGGAAATTGGGGTTGATTGGAAAGTTGTAGTGAGCAATGGGAATCGAAATCAAGATAAGGACTTCGATAAGGGTGGGAATAACAAAAACGTTTAATTTTTTATTTTCCCGATAAATTTCGATTAAATAGCTAGACGCAAAAGAGCCAAAAAGAAAAGAGAAAAAGTAGAGGAAATAAATCATTCCTTTCCACCATTTCATTTCCGTGAGATCGTTTATAAAAAGAGCAAAATGACCTGTAACGTGGGTGGTCATTTGGGTGAATTCCAAAAAACCAACGACATTCACGATTCCCGCAACCAAAGAAAG
>CAYPGZ010000008.1:33875-39723 GCA_964410335.1 uncultured Flavobacteriaceae bacterium
TTAATTCGGTATGAATTAATTAGGAGAGAAACGGTTTTTATGCCTTTAGCACCTCAGGGTTTTGAATAAATTTTTAATCTCCAAACCACCCATTTATCTTTTCTTCTTGTCCCACCATACAAAAGCTGCGAGGAGAATAATACTGATTATCGAACCCCAAATCAGTCCGGATTTCATACGCTCGTAGTCATCTCCCAGATATGCGATAATTCCGATTAAGGGCAAACTGCCCAGCATCGAAGCCCCGATAAATTTCCAATAGCCCATCCTGACCAAACCTGCTACAAATCCCACAGCATCACTCGAAAGGAAAGGGCATAATTTCACCACCACCACAGTCCAAAATCCATACTCCTCTATAAAACCTTTCACTTTTTTTTCGGTTTTATAGCCTAATAATTTGGTGATAAAAGAGCTGAAATATTTACCCACAAAATAGCTCACAGATGAAGCTGCAAAAATCGCCACCAACAGAATTGCTCCTCCTTGGATAGGGCCATAAGCAAGCACGGTCATCACCATCAACAGCGGGGAAGGAATAATAATTAGGAACATTTGCAAAACCATAATCACCACCACCATCAATACTCCCCAAACACCAAATGGGGCAATCCATTCTTGCATTTGTTTTTCGTTTCCGCTGGTGAAAACCCGCCAAGTTTCATCTAAAAAAGATTTTACCGACGGAATAAATAAATAAGCGAGAACAGTAAGCAAGACTATCCCTAAAGAAATATACAGCGGGGCTTTGCTCTGTTGAACATGGATGTCTTTCTCTTCGTTGGGGATGCTAGGCTTCAAATTAGCTTATAATTATTTTTTATAAAAACCTAACCAAATAAAAATTCGGCTACTTCTTCAATTTTAGCAGTTTTTTGAATATTGATTTTAAATTTTCCGGTGGGTATTTTACTCTGTTTTGAAATTACAATAGTGGAAAAGCCCAGTTTTTCAGCTTCAGAAATGCGTTGCTCCACTCGCGTGACGGGACGGATTTCTCCGGCAAGACCCACTTCGCCGGCAAAACAGACTTCTCTTGCGAGAGAAATATCTTCATTGGATGACAGAATTGCTGCTATAACCGCCAAATCTATTGCGGGATCATCGATATAAATTCCTCCGGTAATATTCAAGAATACATCTTTAGCACCAAGTTTAAAACCGGCACGTTTTTCAAGTACGGCCAAAAGCATGTTGAGACGTTTTGCGTTGTATCCCGTGGCGGAACGTTGAGGCGTTCCATAAACCGCACTGCTGACCAAAGCCTGAATTTCAATCATCAAAGGCCTCATGCCTTCTAAAGTTGCCGCAATGGCAGTGCCGCTCAAATCTTCGCTTGTGTTGGAGATTAGGATTTCGGAAGGATTATTCACTTCGCGAAGCCCGTTGCCGTGCATTTCATAAATTCCGAGTTCGTGGGTAGAGCCGAAACGGTTTTTATGAGCACGCAAAATGCGATACACATGTCCGCGATCCCCTTCGAATTGTAAAACCGTATCGACCATATGTTCCAGTATTTTAGGTCCTGCAATATTGCCGTCTTTGGTGATGTGACCAATCAACAACACCGGGGTGCCGGTTTCCTTGGCATATTTGATAAGTTCTGCGGTACATTGACGGATTTGGGAAACGCTGCCCGCCGAACTTTCGATAAAGTCGCTGTGCAACGTCTGTACGGAATCGATAATCAAGATTTCCGGCTCAATTTGTTCAATTTGTTTAAAAATATTCTGGGTATTGGTTTCGGTGAGGATATAACAATCCGAGGGCTTGGGATTGATTCGTTCGGCTCGCATTTTTATCTGTTGCTGGCTTTCTTCACCGGATACATATAAAATCCTGTATTTTAAAAACAGAGAGATTTGGAGCAACAAAGTACTCTTGCCAATTCCGGGTTCACCTCCCAACAATACCAACGAGCCGGGCACAATTCCCCCTCCCAGAACACGGTTGAATTCCTCATCCGGAGTGATTAAGCGCCGCTCTTCAGAATAGTGGATCTCCGAAATGCGCAAGGGTTGGGGAGCACGTCGTTCCTTGTTTCCATAAGCCGTTTTTTGAGCGGGTTTTTGTACAATCTCTTCAACCAAAGTATTCCATTCGCGACAAGAAGAACATTGTCCTTGCCATTTTAGGTGTTGGGCTCCGCAGTTTTGACAGAAAAAAAGGGTTTTTGTTTTGGCCATATTTATGTGGGAAGATTAATTGCACTGATTGAAACCTGCTTATCCCGTGCCCAAATTTAAAAATAAAAGTTGGGAAGAAATAAGGGGGAGTTTGAGAGTAGGGAAAGGGTTAAATTTTTTTTCGTTGTATTCTGATGGCGTTAAGGATTGCCAATAAAGCCACCCCCACATCCGCGAAAACGGCTTCCCACATACTTGCAAGTCCCATGGCTCCGAGTATCATTACCAGCATCTTTATCCCGAATGCAAGAGAGATATTTTGCCACACGATTTTTTTGGTCTGTTTGCCAATATCAATAGCCATGGGAATCCGCGAAGGCATATCATCCTGAATGACAACATCTGCCGTTTCGATTGCGGCATCACTTCCCAATCCGCCCATCGCCATTCCTATATCGCTCAAAGCAATCACCGGAGCGTCGTTCACTCCATCGCCCACAAAAGCGAGTTTTCCTATACTGTTTTTTATTTTTTTGACTTTCGCCACTTTCTCATGGGGCAATAGTTCTCCATAAGCCTTATCAATACCCAATTCACGAGCAATTTTTTGCACTACCTCGTTTTTGTCGCCACTGAGTATAAAGGTTTTGACGTTCATCTTGTGAAGCCTTTCAACTGCAGCTTTGGCATCGGATTTGATTTGATCGGAAATGCTGAGATAACCGGCATATTTTCTATCAAAAGCAATCGCAATTACGGTGAAATCAAATGCATTATTGGTCATGTTATACGGAATTGCAAATCGATCGAGCAGTTTAAAATTACCTACTAAAAGTTGTTTTCCCTCCACGGTTGCCTTTATCCCAAGCCCCGGAATTTCTTCTATATCTTCCATGAGGATAGAAGAATCGGGTTTGCCGAAATAATCATTAATGGCAGTCGCTACCGGGTGAGAGCTGTGGCTTTCAAGAAAATTAACTAATTTCATAATTTCAGCCTCATTAAATTCGGATTCGATGTGCACCTTCCTGACCTTAAAAACCCCTTCGGTAAGCGTGCCTGTTTTGTCCATAACAACAGCTTTTACACCCGCCAAAGAATCCAGGAAATTGGAGCCTTTAAAGAGAATTCCGTTGTGGCTCCCGGCACCGATTCCTCCAAAATAGCCCAAAGGAATGGAGATTACCAAGGCGCAAGGGCAAGAAATGACCAGAAACACCAAGGCTCTGTACAGCCAATCGCTGAAAATATAATTGTTGACAAACAAAACCGGAAGGAAGGTAATGCCTATCGCCAGAAATACGACAATCGGAGTGTAGATTTTTGCAAACTTGCGGATAAAAAGCTCGGTAGGAGCCTTGTGGGTAATGGCATCTTGCACCAAGGCAAGAATTTTACTCAACTTACTATCTGCATAAGCAGTATTCACTTTTACATGACAAACTTTGTTGAGATTGATCATTCCCGCCAAGACTTTTTCACCTTTATATTTTGTGTCCGGTTTGCTTTCGCCGGTAAGCGCAGCCGTGTCAAAAGATCCCGATTCTGAAAGGAGTTCCCCATCCAAAGCCAATTTTTCCCCGGGTTTTAATTGGAGTATATCCCCGATTTTGGCTTCTTTGGCGTGAAGGATCATGCGTTTGTTATTTCTGAGGACATTCACCTTTTCCGGAAGCTGATCCAAGAGGGATTTAATGTTTCCCTTGGCTTTATTCACGGCACGGCCCTGCAAGGTTTCCCCGATGGAATAAAACAACATCACCGCCACGGCTTCGGGATATTCCCCAATTGCAAAAGCACCGAAAGTTGCAATAGACATCAAAAAAAACTCGGAAAAGAAATCGCTGTGACGAATACTGTGTACGGCTTGTTTTATCACCGGAAATCCTACAGGCAAATAAGCCCCCATATACCAGACAAAGCGAATCCACCCGGAAAACCAATTTTGGGAAATTAGATGATCCCATCCAAGAGCGGTCAGCAATAAAACGAAAGAGATTATGCCGGGCAGGAACAAGAGGAAAATACGTTGGTTTTTTGGAGTGTGATCCGTCCCACAACAGGAATCTTCGGCAGAAAGGTCATTTTGTTTTTGGGCAAGTTCCGAATCGAGTTCTGTATTGCAACACGCAGAAGCCATGTCTTATTATTTTTATCTTAAAAGACAAAAATACCAAGTGGTTTTGGCAATCAGGTTGCAAAGTTTAGGGAGCTTATTTGCGATAGGTTTTGGAACACTGATTGCAGAGCCCTTTCATCACAAAGTTGATGCTTTCCAGAAGGAATTTTTCGGGAAGTTGAATAGAAGGAATCGAAATGCTTTCGAGGCAATACGTGTTTTCGCAGTGAGTACACGTAAAATGAACGTGCATATCTTCGAGACTGCACGTGCAAGAATCACTGCAGATTGAGTATTTCATCGACCCTGAGCCGTCGTCGATAGAATGAATCAACAGGTGATCATGAAACAAAGTAAGGGTTCGAAAGATTGTAGATTTATTAACCGTTCCCAATTCTGTTTCGAGATCGGTAAGGCTAAAAGCCTTGTCGAACTGCTGCATCGCCTTGAAAATCAATAAGCGCGAGGCGGTAGGTTTGATATTTCGTTTTTTGAGTTTTTTTTCGAGGGTTTTCATTTTTTCTTGATAATAAATCCCTTTAGATAAATTTTTTTATTCCTCTATCTTTTCCTCATATTCGGCACAATCTAACTGAATTTCATGGGTCATTAATTTTTTCTGAAGGAGATTGCAATAATCCCTATCCCCGATTTTTTCATGGAATTTGCAGCCGTAACAGGTGCGTTGTACAGACAAAATTCCACTGCGATTAAGTTTATAAATGAGTTCGCTTATACTGCTGAAAAGACTTTGCATTTCCTGCATCTGTAGTTTATCGATTTGTTCCTTTAGGGGAGTTGCAAAGTCATGGGTTTTGGTGACTAATTCTTTTCCATTTTCGGTTAATTGTAGGCTATAACTCCGATTATCGAAGGAAGAAAAATCTTTTGAAACCATTCCTTTTCTGACTAAAACCTTCACCGCGTCACTAATGGTGGGTTTAGTAACGTTAAATTCTTTGGCTAAATGGCTCACCCTGCAGAGAGAAGGTTTGTGAAAAGCGATGAAATTTAATATTTGAATTTGGATAGGACTCAGTTTTACCAACTTGGCTTTTTCCCATAACAATACCTTGAATACTTCAGAAATGCGCTCCAGACCGGAAACGATTTTGCCCGAAATATCCTGTTCTGCTTTTGAGGTGTCCATTAAAGTATTGTTCATCGAAAAAAGTCCCGCCAAAGACGGGACTAAATTAGTAATCCTAATTTATTTAATCGCTTTTCTATTTGAGAATAAAAAATTCAGTATTTAAAATTAGGCTTTTACTGCGTCCATTGAAGCCCCAAAGTTAATGTGCAACGTATTTCCATTGGGAGTTACTAAAGCAGGAACAGATTTAACGCCTGCTTTTTCTGCTTCGGGAATTCGGCTTTTGTCTTGTCCGAGGTGTACTACTTCTACATTTTCAGCTCCAATTAAATCTATAATGTCAGTTTCAGCACTCACACAAACCGGGCAACCCGCGTGATAAAAAATTGATTTGCTCATAAAAAATGATTTAAAAAGTTAATGCATTATTGCCCGACAAATATAGTAAGGAATCCTAACTATACAAATTTTTTAAGGCTTATTTTAGGACACTCTAAACTTTAGAGCTCC
>CAYPGZ010000009.1:0-1757 GCA_964410335.1 uncultured Flavobacteriaceae bacterium
CGGGTTTTAAAATAATCCGAAATATTATCTCTAAAAAAATCAAACCTCTTCCATTATTTTCTTTCTCAATTCTTCCGGATTGGGCCAGGTTTGATAATTCGTGAATTTATATATTTTGTCCATTAATGCATCTCGTTCTGCTCCACGGGCAAAACAAAGAATAGCTTCTTCGGCTTTGTTTCGGATAATTTTTACGGCTCGATACAAATAAAATCTTGCCATGGCAATTTGTTTTTCCCACTTGTGCTCTCCGTCTTTTTTTATATTTTTTTCTGCACGCAGCAATGCCGATTCAGAGAGGTGTATTTTGATTAAAATTTCTGCAGCTGCCAGCAACAAATGTTGTTGTTCCTCTAACTCACGTCCATATTTTTGGGCAGCGCTTCCCGAAAGCATCAAGAAAAGTTTTTTCAAGTTTTTGATAAGGGATTTTTCTTCAGAAAACAGACTGTCATCGGGGTTTTTAGAAGCTTTTTTTTCGTTCTCGACATCTTTAAAAAGCTTTTGCGATGCTCCGAGTAAATCAATCTGACCTTTCATCGCTTTTTTAAAAAGCATTCCCATGGCCAACATGCTGTTGATTTCATTGGTGCCTTCATAAATTCGCGTAATTCGGGCATCGCGCCAGGCTGCTTCCATGGGCGTATCTTTTGAAAATCCCATGCCCCCATAAATTTGTATCCCTTCATCGGCACATGTTTGTATGGCTTCTGAGGCGACAACTTTCAAAATGGAGCATTCTACGGCAAAATCTTCTACACTTTTCAGTTCTGCCTCAGGAGCCGGTGTTCCTAATTTAATTCTTTCTGAAATTTGGCTTTCAATTTCCTGTGCGACTCTATACACCGCTGATTCGCAGGCAAAAAGGCTGGTGTGCATTTCTGCCAATTTAGATCGTATCGCCCCGAATTCAATGATGCTTTTTCCAAATTGTTTGCGTTCCTTGGCATAATTTTCAGCATTGACAATTACCCGGCGTTGCGCATCCAGTGTTGCAGCAGCAAGTTTAATCCTTCCCGTATTGAGCACGTTCATGGCGATTTTAAATCCGTTTCCACGTTCGGAAAGCATGTTTTCCACAGGAACTTTCGTTTCATTAAAAAATACTTGGCGGGTAGAGGAAGCGTGAATGCCCAACTTTTGTTCTTCTTCTCCCATGGAAATTCCGTTGCCGGCATCGTTTTCAACAATAAATCCGGTGATGTATTTATCGTCTTCAATTCGGGCAAATACAATCATTAGGTTGCAAAATCCGGCGTTGGATATCCACATTTTTCCACCGGTGATTTTATAATATTTTCCATCCTCGGAAAGCACCGCTTTGGTTTTTCCGGAATTGGCATCGCTACCTGCTCCCGGTTCGGTAAGGCAGTAGGCGCCAAACCATTCGCCTGTGGCCAGTTTGGGCAAATATTTTTTCTTCTGTTCTTCTGTGCCGTACAGTGAAATCGGCAAAGTCCCAATTCCGGTGTGCGCCCCGAAAGCTGTGGCAAAAGATCCCGTTGCTCCTGAAATATAATCTGCCATAAGGATGCCGGAAACAAAACCCATTCCCATTCCTCCGTATGCTTCCGGAACGCTAATCCCCAAAAAACCGAGATCCCCGGCTCTTTTCATTAGTTTTTCCGTGAGCGCATAATCCTTTTTTTCGAGCTGAGGTTTTAAAGGCCATATTTCCTTATCGGTGAACTCCATAGCTGAATCACGCATGAGTTTTTGCTCTTCACTAAAATCCTCCGGAGTGAATATCGATTCGG
>CAYPGZ010000009.1:1857-36271 GCA_964410335.1 uncultured Flavobacteriaceae bacterium
TGTACAGATAATTTTGCCCCGGTACAACCCAATGGATGCCCCATAGCTATAGCACCACCATTTACGTTGGTGATTTCTGCATTCATATCCATTGCTCTCATCACTGCAATAGATTGAGAAGCGAAGGCTTCATTGAGTTCGATGAGTGCCATATCATTTAGCTTCAATCCTGTTTGATGCATTACTTTCGGAATGGCTTCTTTCGGACCGATTCCCATGATTTTAGGAGGCACTCCCGCTACGGAATATCCTACCAATCGCGCGATAGGCTCTAGGTGGAGTTCCTTTATCATCCTTTCGCTCATAACTACTGTGAAAGCAGCTCCATCACTCATTTGCGAAGAATTTCCGGCGGTGACGCTCCCGCCGTCAGCAAATACGGGTTTTAATCCTGCGAGAGCTGTGAGTGAAGTATCAGCTCGGGGTCCCTCATCTTTGGTAAGCGTGTAGGTTTTAATTTTCTTTTTCTCCTCGGAATCCAGAAAGGTTTGTTCGACCTCTATGGGAACAATTTGGTCTTCAAATCGATTTTCGGCTTGAGCCTTTAAAGCTTTTTGATGCGACCGATAGGCATATTCATCTTGTTCTTCTCTCGAGATGCCGTATTTTTGAGCCACGGCCTCCGCGGTGAGCCCCATTCCCCAATAATAATTTTCATAACCTTTTTTTGCAAGCCTGTAGTTTGGCACCGGCTTGTGGCCGCCCATAGGGATAAAACTCATGCTTTCAGCACCTCCGGCAATGATGCAATCGGCCATTCCATTCTGGATTTTTGCGGTGGCAATTGCAATACTTTCTAAACCCGATGCACAATAACGATTCACAGTAACTCCGGGCACTTTATCGGTTTCCAAGCCCATCAATGATATCAAGCGTGCCATGTTGAGTCCTTGTTCAGCCTCGGGCATGGCATTGCCCACAATCACATCATCGATTCGGTTTTTGTCCAGTTGCGGTAATTTTTGCATTATAAATTTAATGGTTTCGGCCGCAAGATCATCCGGTCGGGTAAAACGGAATCCTCCCCGTGGAGCTTTGGCTACTGCGGTTCGGTAAGCTTGGGCGATATAGGCGGTGGTTTTCATGTTTTATATATTTTCTTGAATGCTTGAATATTGTACGATTTGTTGGAAAGAAGAATTTATCTCTTTGATGTTGCTCAGTCGATTCTTTGATGAATTAAAAAGACACAAGGAAAAATTAATTTCTCAAAGCTTTTCCGTTTTTAAGCATAAATTCCAACCTTTCCAATGTTTTTCTTTCTCCGCAAAGACTTAAAAATGCTTCTCTCTCTAAATCCAATAAATATTGTTCTGACACAAATGTGGGCTCAGACAAATCACCACCACTCATAACCCAGGCGAGTTTATTGGCAATTTTTTGATCGTGTTCGCTGATGAAATTTCCTGCTTGCATAGAATCTGATCCTACCATGAACATCCCCAGGGCTTGTTTTCCAAAAACCTTTATACTTTTTGTTTTCAGAGGTTTTACATAAGCATTTTCTGCCATTAACATCGCGTGTTTCTTGGCCAATTTTAAGTGTGCATCTCTATTAACCACCACAATATCCTTTCCTTTTTGAAGAATATTTAAATCGAATGCCTCGTAGGCAGAAGTTGATACCCGAGCCATGCCGATGCTTAAAAAAGCTTCTCGAAGTCGGTTTAATGCCACATCGCCTTTAATCAAGGAATCCGACACGCGTTTTGTCATTTCTTTGGAGCCGCCTCCACCGGGAATGAGTCCTACTCCAAATTCAACCAAGCCTATATAAGTTTCTGCCGAAGCAACGATTTTATCTGCATGTAAGGAAAGTTCGCAACCTCCGCCCAAAGTCATGTTGTGAGGACCAACCACTGTCGGGATAGTGGAATATCGCATTCTCATCATCGTATTTTGAAAATACTGAATGGCTTTGTCTAATTCTTCATATTCCTGTTCTGCCGCCATCATAAAAATCATTCCTATATCGGCTCCCACAGAGAAATTTTGTCCATTATTGACCACCACCATTCCGTTATATTCCTTTTCTGCCAGATCCAAAGCCCGATTCAATCCATCGAGAACATCTCCGTTAATGCTGTTCATTTTGCTTCTGAATTCAACATTCAAAATTCCATCTCCCAGATTTTCCAGTATCAAACCATCATTTTGGAAAAGTATATTGTTGTCGCGGATATTATCGAGTAGGAGGTAGGAATCCTGACCGGGTATTTTCTGCATTTCTTCGGAAGAGAGATCATAATAAAAAGTCTTTCCTTCTCGTATGGAATAAAAACCGGTGATTCCGTTTTCTATCATTTTATTTACCCATGCCGCAGCTTGAAAGCCTTCTTTTTTTATCAACTCCAATCCTTTTTCCACACCGATAGCATCCCATATTTGAAATGGGCCATGTTCCCAACCAAAACCGCTTTTCATCGCATCATCAATTTTGTAGAGATCGTCTGCGATTTCAGGTATTCTATGAGAAACATAGGCAAACAAAGCACCGAAATGCTTCCGATAGAACGCTCCGGCTTTGTCTTTTGCAGCAATTAATACGGCAAACCGATTTTCTACATTTTCAATAGATTTTGTTTTTTTTAAAACCGGAAAAGAAGCTTTTTTTCGTTTGCGGTAATCCATCGTTGACAAATCCAATGTCTTGATTTCAGATTCGCCTTTTTTGTTTTTTATTTTTTTATAAAACCCTTGTCCTGTTTTACTTCCTAACCAATTATTATCCAGCATTTGTTGAATAAAAATCGGCAAGGAAAAAACTTCGTGCCGTTCATCTTGCGGAAGATTTGCATATAAACCATTTGCCACGTGAACGAGGGTGTCCAGTCCCACAAGATCTACTGTTCTAAAGGTTGCCGATTTGGGTCGTCCGATGACCGGACCGGTGAGTTTGTCGATTTCTTCAATTGTCAACCCCATTTTTTCAAGGTCGTGAAAAAGACTCATAATGCTGAAAATTCCGATGCGATTTCCAATAAAAGCCGGGGTGTCTTTAGCAATAACCGCTTTTTTCCCGAGGTATTTTTCTCCAAAATCCTTTAAAAAATCGATCACTTCCGGGGATGTTTCCGGACCGGGAATAATTTCAAAAAGGCGTAAATAGCGAGGAGGATTAAAAAAATGAGTGCCACAAAAATGTTCTTGAAAATCCTTGCTGCGGCCTTTGCTCATCAGATGAATCGGAATTCCGGAGGTATTTGAGGTAACCAAAGAACCGATTTTTCGATGTTTTTCGGTCAAATCTAAAATTTTTTGTTTGACCTCCAGCCTTTCCACCACCACTTCGATAATCCAATCAGCTTCGGCGAGGAGATGAATATCATCCTCGATATTTCCGGTTTTAATCCGCTTTGCAAATTCCTTATGATAAATGGGAGAAGGTTTAGATTTTAAGGCATTTTGCAAAGAATTATTCACAATCCGATTGCGCACCTGTTTGTCATCCGGCGTAAATCCGGCTTGTTGCTCCTTTTCGCTGAGTTTATCCGGAACGATGTCGAGCAATAAAACTTCCATTCCGATATTGGCAAAATGACATGCAATACCACTGCCCATGATTCCGGAGCCGATTACGGCTATTTTATTTATTTTTCTTTTCATGGAAAAAACTTTCCCTCAAAAGTAAAACACATAACTTTGTAAATGAGCATTTGTGTCTTAAAAACAGCAAACTCTCGAAAATGTGTGGTTTTTATCGAGTAAAACTAAGGCTAAAAATTCAAGAAAAATGAGAAATACCGATCATACAAAATTTATGAACGAAGCCATTTCGCTCTCAGCGGAAGGAATGCACAATAACTTTGGCGGTCCTTTTGGCGCGGTCATCGTGCGAAACGGCCAAATCGTGGGAAGAGGCAACAACAATGTCACCAAAAACAACGACCCTACCGCTCATGCCGAGGTAAACGCCATCCGCGATGCCTGTGAAAACTTGGGGACTTTCCAACTTACTGATTGTGAATTATACACTTCCTGCGAGCCCTGTCCGATGTGTTTGGGTGCAATCTATTGGGCACGACTAAAGAAAGTTTTCTATGCCTGCACTCGCGAAGATGCTGCCAAAATCGGCTTTGACGATGAGTTTATTTATACCGAAATCGAAAAACCTATGGCTGAAAGAAATATCCCGATGGTACAGATGAATAGGGAAGAAGCACATAGGGTTTTTGAGAAATGGACGAAAAAAGGAGATAAAACGGTTTATTAATTATAAAAAATAGGGCAAGAATACTTTAAAAAAAGCTTCACTTCAATAAAATCACTGGAAAACCTTTAATAATAACATGATGAAAAGAATAATCCGCACAGAAAATGCACCTGCTCCAATCGGTCCGTATAATCAGGCTATTTTGGCCGGAAATACGTTGTATGTTTCCGGACAAATTGCCCTTGACCCTAAAACCAATCAGTTAAAATCCGGCTCCATTTCTGAGGAAACTCAACAAGTGATGGCAAACCTAAAAGCAGTTTTGGCAGAAGCAGAGATGAGTTTTGAAAACGTAGTAAAAGCTTCAATTTTTATTTCAGACATGAACAATTTTGCTGAAATCAATGAAGTTTACAGCAAATATTTTGATGAAAAAAATGCTCCTGCTCGGGAAACAGTAGAAGTAGCCAATTTGCCTAAATTTGTAAATGTCGAAATTAGTGTAATTGCCGTTAGATGATCTAAAGGGGTTTCAGCTTAATCTACAACTGCCTATTCGGCTCTCTATGTTTATCGTATTTGATATCACTTAAAACCGAAGCTTTTATCCCAATGAAAAAATACCAAGATTCATAACGTCCAAAAGGCCGCCAGTTAAAGCTCATTCGCCAACTTTTCAAATCCCTTTCAAAACGAAACTGGGTATAAGTAAAACCTTGGTTAACAAAATCATAACCCGAAGAAACGCCTACTGTCCATCGGGGAGCGAGTTCGATGTCACCGGAAAACATCAGCGAGTGGTTTGAGATTTCATTCTGCCGAGCTCGATTGTTATAACTTGCTGTGTAGGCAAGATTTACATTCCATTTTGGCATATAGTTATACCATGGAGTATTATCCACTTTAGGTTCTTGTTCCTCTTCTTCATCCTCAAAAGACCCCTCCAAGTTTGCCGGTTTTCCAAAAAGATCATCGGGCCGACCGCCACTTTGGAAGGTTTTATTTGCCAATTCATCGGCATTTTCCTTCTCTCCCTTTATAAAATCACTGCTGGAAAAGGAATAATCAAAACTTATTCGGGCATCGGTTAGACGAAAAAGGCTTCCTCCGTTTTCGATATTAAATTTATTGATACGTTGATTGTTATTGTCCAACGCATACGGATCGAGGTTTCCTCCAAAATTAATGGTCAATTTATCCTGTAAAATCGGCAATGCTCCGCTAAAACGCACGGGGCTCCAATTCAAAGAATCTGAAGCTAAATTATAAGCCGTGGAAAAATTCAGGTTTTTCAATAAATCTATTTTTCGAGGTTCCGTATCGAGACTGTCTTTTGCACGCACTTTTGCCTCAAAATTATTGGAAAGGCTAAATCCGATGCTGCTGGAATAGTTTTTCCCCGGAGCGCCAAAAAGTGTTCCCTGGAAACGAGAATAAGAAACAACCCGGTCTTCCATTCCGGCGGTTCCGGGAACGACATATTCATCGTAATACTGATCAAAAGCCGGATTGATATTATAACTGATCGACGGCCTCATCACATGGCGGATTGCTTGAATTTTTTTGTCTTTTCCAAAGTTGAACATTCCATAAACGGTGGTTCCGACACTGGTGTTGAAATTGTAGGTGCGGTAGGAATCAAAACCGTTGATGGTATCGGTTACCGCTTGTTGCAATTGAGGGTCATATGACTGTTCATAGGTTTTAAAAACCCAGTTTTCATTATAGCTTGTCCCCATGCTCACACTAAAAAAATCAAAAACCTTAAAGTTGGTGTTCAATGGAATATTGTGCCTAAATCCAATCAAGGCTTTTTCGAACATTTCGGGTTTGAAAAATAGGGAATCATAGGTGTTGAAACGATTTTCACCACGCAAACTATATTGGAAGTTAATATTTTGAATAGCCCCTTTTTTAGCTCCTGATTTTGGTTGAAATGGATAAATTCGTGAAATACTGGCATCCAAAGTCGGCAAACTCATGTTGATTTCCCCGGTATTGGAGTTTTGAGTGTGGGTGGCCACCAAATTTAAATTTACTTGAGGTTCGCCCGGAAAAGTTTTGCTGTATGAAATCGAAGAATTCAACGTGTTGTTCAACACATTTCCCGTGTTAATTTGGTTAAAAGACTCCTGATAATATCGCGAACTCCCCAAATTTACCGAGGCCGAAAATACAGAAGTTGGATTTGCTTTTTGATCTTGCCGATGAGACCATTGAATATTATAAATTGTGCTCTCCGAAAAATCGGGGAAACCTCGTTCGCTTTCGAGTAGTTTTTCATATCGAAAAGCCAAATTTCCTGAAAAACGATACCTCACCCTATAATTTGAAAATAAGCGCGTTCCATAGCTGCCGTTGGTGTAGTAATCGCCCAAAGCAGTCAGATCCACATAGTCGTTGATGGCAAAATAATATCCGCCATTTTGTAGGAAATACCCGCGTCTGCTTTCTCCAAAAGAAGGAATCACAAAGCCCGAAGCCCTGTCATCGGTTAGCGGAAAATATCCGAAAGGAAGTCCCAAAGGGGTGGGAACGTCCGCAATATACATATTCACTAAGCCGGAAACGATCTTAACTTGCGGCACAAATTTTATTTTTCGGGCATAAAAATAATACTCGGGATTGTCGATATCTTCAGAGGTGGTGAGTTTTACATTTTTCATGTAATAAACCGAATCGTTCTGTCTTTTTACGGTCTCCGCCTTGACTTTAAAAGCTGATTCTTCGGTTCGGGAATTATAGATGAGTGCTTTTTCAGTATCAAAATTAAACCGAATACTGTCGGGTTTCACCACCCGTTGCCCTTGCGTAAATACCGGTTTTTGATGGTATCCGGTAGAATCCACAATACCATAAGCATACACCTCGTTTTTAGTATTGTTGAGAATAATCAAACCGGCTTCAAGCGTAATATCGCCGTAGGTTATTTTGGCATTATCATAAAGATACATCTGATTTTCCTTGCGGGAAAGTCGCATATAATCATCGGCATGATAAATCACCTGATCCGTCAAAAGGGCTTGTTTTTGGGTTTTCAGGGTATCCAGACGAACAGTATCTAACGGCGTGGGTGGAATTTCCGCATGGAGACTGTCTTGCACGGGAAGATCAGCTTGGCGGAGACTGTCGATTTCTTGCGCTGCCGCACCACCGGAAAAAAGCCATATCGCTATACAGCTTAAAGTTATGTAGCGTAAATTTGTCCGCAATGCTTAGACGCTTTGGCTTGTTTTTTGAACGCTTCAAAAATACGTATATTTTTCAAGGCGTTTTTTTAAGTTGATAAAAATGGATTAGAGATAAAATTGAAATGGAAATTCATTTTTTTTGAAACCTAATAAAATATAAAAAGAAAACTGGAGGAGAGGAAGTTAGCATAAAACTCAAAAATTCTCTGCAAACTGAATATTTTAGTGAAGTGATTTAAACTTTTTTGTTTGTAGCGAAAAATTAGTCATTTTTGAACTGATGGAAAGCTATTTGAAATAGGCTCAAAAGAGGATTTCTTGTCAGTTGAAAAAACTAAATTATTTCATCTATAAAATAAGGAAAAAATATATTATGAAGACCAAACTTTTCTTATTCATTGCTCTGTTGATTATCGGTTTTTTGTTGCCGGGAACCACCTATGCTCAAAATTACGGAGCCTTTAAAGTGGTTTTGGATGCCGGTCATGGCGGAAAAGATTCAGGAACAACAGGCGGAAAAAATTATCGCGAAAAGGACATCGTCTTACAAATTGTGTTGAAATTGGGAAAAATCCTTGAAGAACACGATGATATAGAAGTAATTTACACCCGAAAAAAAGATGTTTTTTTGAAGTTGATTGAACGTGCAAATATTGCTAACAATGCCGATGCCGATTTATTTGTATCTGTGCATTGCAATGCAAGTAAAAGTACGCAACCCTACGGCGCCGAAACCTATGTGCTTGGTTTACATCGAAATAAAGACAATTTGGATGTGGCCATGCGTGAAAACTCGGTGATTTATTTAGAAGAAAATTATGAAGTCACCTATGGTGGTTTTGACCCAAATTCACCGGAATCCTATATTGGGATGTTGTTGATGCAGGAAGAATATCTAGATCAAAGTATTTTATTGGCTTCTTTAGTACAGGATAATTTCACCAATGCCCTGAAACGCAAAAATCGTGGTGTAAAGCAAGCCGGTTTTTTGGTTATCCGAGAAACCTATATGCCGCGGATTTTAATTGAAACCGGATTTTTGAGCAACGACAAAGAAGGCCGTTATCTAAATTCGGACAAAGGACAAAGCGACATGGCCAAAGCCATTGCCAAAGCCATTTTAGAATATAAAACCACATTGGATCTAAACCTTATGGAAGTGAGCGAGAAAAATTCCACCCCGGGTGAAGTCTATGATGGAATTGAGTTTAAGGTGCAACTGGCTGCCGGGTCAAAGAAATTGGAAACAGCTTCCTACAATTTTAAAGGGCTTAAAAATGTGGAAAGAAGAAAAGAAGATAAACTCTACAAATATTATTACGGCTCTACTTCAGATTATTTGGAAATCCAGGAACTGCAACGCGAGGCACAGACTGCAGGCTTCGAAACCAGTTATGTAGTGGCATTTCGCGATGGGAAAAAAATAAGCGTTTCTGAAGCTTTAAAAGGAAAAGTGGACTGAAAAGACAATTTTTCCCCGTCATGGCTGCTTTCTTTTCTCGCAATAATCACTAAATTTGCGCGTAATCAATACGCAAACCACTGGTGAAAATCTCCAAGGAAGTCAAAACAGCTCTACTCGCCCTCGGCGCTATTATCTTATTTATTTATGGTTATACTTTTTTAAAGGGTCAAAATATTCTTGACTCCAGCAGGACATTTTATGCGGTTTACGAGAATGTGGAAGGACTTTCCGCTTCGGCACCGGTAACTATAAACGGTTTGCAAGTGGGCAATATTTCGGGCATTTCCTTTCTGGGAGATAATGGAAATTTGCTGGTAACCATGCAAATATCAAACGATTTTGAGTTTTCAACAAACAGCATCGCTAAGATTTCCAGTTCCGGTCTTTTAGGCGGGAAGAATATGGTTATTGAGATTAAACCCGGAAATACCGTGGCACAATCCGGCGACACTTTGGTGGGCGAAGTCGAGGCGGGGCTGCTCGAAAGTATGGGCGGTCAGTTGGAACCGCTACAAAAAAAGGTGGAAAGTGCTGTGCAAAGTGCAGATTCGCTGATATCGGGTTTCAACAAAGTGCTCACTCCGGATTCGCGCGAAAATTTGAAAGTTACCTTTGAGGAGCTTCGACAAACAATGGAATCTTTCAATAAATCGGCAAAGTCGCTGGAAAATTTATTGGCAGAAAATGATCAAAAACTGAATCGTACTTTCACCAATCTGGATGAAATGGCGGTAAATTTTAAACAGTTTTCGGACAGCCTGTCGCAAATGGAAATCAATAGCCTGATTGGAGATGTGGAAAGAATGATCGGCAATTTCAATGCTATTTCCACAAAACTGAATGAAGGAAAAGGCACTTTGGGCAAACTCATCAACGAGGAACAAGTTTATACAAATTTGGAAAATGCCACCCGGCAGCTCGAACAATTGTTACAAGACATAAAACTAAATCCCGGCCGCTATGTGCATATATCTGTTTTTGGAAGAAAAGCGGATAAATATGAACCCCCGGAAGATCCAAATCGATAAAAAAACAGTAATATTGTGATTACTGCTTTGAAAAAAACCAACTGATAAACCAATGCACTTTCTTTCTCAAATCTTATTTGTTCTTGCTTTCGCTTTTGCGATATGGTTTTTTATACGCAATGTTCGAAAATTGGTAAGAAACATAAAACTGGGAAAGAAAATCGACCGCACCGACAGGCCTAAGGAACGTTGGAAGAAAATGGCTTTAATTGCGTTGGGTCAAACCAAAATGGTGCGGCGACCTGTGGCAGGAATCATGCATATTTTTGTGTATGTAGGTTTTGTCATCATCAACATCGAAGTGCTCGAAATCCTTATCGACGGGATTTTCGGAACACATCGGGTGTTTTCTTTTTTGGGAACGGCTTACAATGTCCTGATTTATTCTTTTGAAATCCTCGCCTTTTTGGTGCTTTTTGGGGTGATTATCTTCTGGATAAGAAGAAATATAATCCGATTGAA
Source organism: uncultured Flavobacteriaceae bacterium (assembly GCA_964410335.1). Classification (GTDB taxonomy): domain Bacteria; phylum Bacteroidota; class Bacteroidia; order Flavobacteriales; family Flavobacteriaceae; genus DASSWG01. The sequence goes on from CAYPGZ010000009.1 coordinate 12,157, forward strand.
ACGATTTTGGGCGCGGGAAATGACTTCTTGGCCAAAAAACGATGCCAATAATATCCTGTATTTTGAGATGATTTTGATGGTATTATTTCTTACCATGAATGCAGCCGATTATCAATTGCAGGCTATGGGAGTTCCTCATTATGCTCAAGAAACGGGAATAGTTGGTTCTTTTCCTATTAGTCAAGTGTTGTGGCCTTGGTTTGAAAGCCTAAGCGTGAACACCTTGATATTTATTGAGCGCGCAGCATGGTGGGCACATATTTTGGGAATTTTATTTTTCCTCAACTATCTTTATTATTCCAAACATTTGCATATTCTACTCGCTTTTCCGAATGTATATTTTTCAAAACTGCGCCCTCAAGGAGAATTGGATAACCTCGAATCGGTGAAAGCGGAAGTGGAAATGATGATGGATCCAAATGCCGATCCCTTTGCGGCTCCCGCCGAAAATGAGGGAGATGCTAACGAAATCCAAGACCCCGAAAAATTTGGAGCCAGCGATGTGCCGGATTTAAATTGGATACAACTTTTAAATGCCTACACCTGCACCGAATGCGGACGGTGTACCTCCGAATGTCCTGCAAATAATACCGGCAAACTGTTATCCCCAAGAAAAATAATGATGGATACGCGGGATCGTGCCGAAGAAATAGGAAGACAAATTGACAAAACGGGAAAATTCGAACCGGACGGAAAACAATTGCTCGACGACTATATCACCCGCGAAGAACTTTGGGCGTGTACTACTTGTCAGGCCTGTGTGGAAGCTTGTCCGGTAGGAATCGATCCCTTGTCCATTATTATGGACATGCGCCGCTATCTCGTGATGGAGCAAAGCGCCGCTCCCGCCGAACTCAACAATGCCATGGGCAATATCGAAAACAATGCAGCGCCCTGGCCTTATAATCAGCAGGATCGGTTGAATTGGGCAGAGGAATAAAATTAAAAATTCATTTTGTTTCCGAGATGGGATTTTTTAATTCTTCTGCCAAGGATTAAAATGAAAATTTAAAACAAATCATGAAAGTACCAACTATGGCGGAATACGCCGCTGAAAATAAACAACCGGAAGTTCTTTTTTGGGTTGGATGTATGGGAAGTTTTGACGACCGAGCCAAAAAAATCACCAAGGCCTTCGTAAAACTTTTGCATAAAGCTGAGGTGGATTTTGCGGTTCTCGGAGCCGAAGAAGGTTGTACCGGAGACCCGGCAAAACGTGCGGGAAATGAGTTTCTATTTCAAATGCAAGCCGCAACCAACATTGAAGTGTTGAACGGTTATGAAATCAAAAAAATCGTTACCGCCTGTCCACATTGTTTTAACACCATTAAAAATGAATATCCGGAATTGGGTGGAAATTATCAGGTGATGCACCATACTCAATTTCTAAAAAGCCTATTGCAAGAAGGTCGGTTAAAAGTGGAAGGTGGAAAATTCAAAGGAAAACGTATTACTTTTCACGATCCCTGTTATTTGGGACGAGGAAACGGAGAATATGAAGCTCCACGCGAATTACTACGCAAATTGGAAGTAGAACTCATCGAGATGAAACGCTCCAGAAGAAGAGGAATGTGCTGTGGAGCCGGCGGAGCCCAAATGTTTAAAGAGCCCGAAAAAGGCGATAAAGATGTAAATATCCTCCGCACCGAACAGGCTATGGAAACCAAATCAGAAGTGATTGCTGCAGGATGTCCTTTTTGTAATACGATGATGACCGATGGCGTGAAAGGAAAAAACAAAGAAGGAGAAATTGCCGTCATGGATGTGGCGGAAATGATTGCTTCCGCCGAAGATTTATAATCTTACCTTGTTTTCTAAGCATTTTTTTTTAAATAACTCCATAATCTTTATGGGTGGGAAACTCCATTCCTTTTTCAAAATATTTTTTCAATACAACTATAACCATAAGCAATATGTTTTTTCAATACTTAGATTGAAGAATAGCTTAACTTTGCAAAAAAACAGAAATGAAATTTCTTAAAGGGACAAAATTATACAGCATTTTGACGGGAGCTTGTCCGGTTTGTCAAAATGAAAATATGTATAAATACCCCAATCCTTATCGTATGGATAAGTTGTTCCAAATGCACGAACGTTGTTCTCATTGCGGAACTAAATACAAGATAGAACCCTCTTTTTTCTTTGGTGCCATGTATGTGAGTTATGCCGTGGGATGTGGAATTGCAATTGTAGCTTTTCTGATTTCTTTTTTCCTGATTAAGCTCACCGCACTTCAATCTTTTTTTGTAATTCTCGGAATCTTATTTGCACTCTATCCGTGGATTGTGAGGGTTTCCCGAAACATCTGGATTAACTTTTTCTTACATTACGATGAAAACGCAGTAAAAAAACATCGGTTAGAAGATTCTTCTCAACGAAAAGCTTGATATGGCCCGCTAAAATCGGGTTTTAAAAGTATCATTTCCCAGAGATTTAAAGCTCTTGCCCGAAAGGAAGCTGCAGAACAGGAGAGATAAAAATCCCACATCCGATAGAAAGTTTCGTCATATTTTTCTTTTAAATCATCCCAGGCATTTTTAAAATTTGCTTTCCAAGTCATGATGGTTTTATCATAATGCAGCCCGATATTTTGTAGGTCTTCCAGTACAAATTTATTTTCTATGGCTTTACCGAGTTGAGCTAAAGAAGGAATCATTCCGTTTGGAAAAATATACTTGTTTATCCACGGATCAGTATTGTGCCGAGTTTTGTTTCCACCGATAAACGACAGAAGGCATATCCCGTTTGTGTTTAGATTTTGAAAAATCTTCTCCATATAGGTTGCATAATTTTTATGACCGACATGTTCCAGCATTCCGATAGAAATAATTCGATCAAACTTTTCATTCACATCGCGATAATCCTGTAATCGGATTTCCACATCCAACTCCTTGCATTTTTTTTCGGCTATTTTTTTCTGTTCCGGGGAAAGGGTGATGCCGATTACTTTCACGTGATAATGTTTTGCAGCAAAAAAAGCAAAACCTCCCCAACCACATCCGATGTCCAGCACGCGTTGTCCGGGTTTTAAGTGTAATTTTTTGCAAAGACGATTGAGCTTATTCTCTTGTGCTTGGGCAAGATTTTTTGCACCTTCCCAAAATCCACAAGAATAAATCATCAGCGGGTCGAGCATTTTTTGGTAGAGTTCATTTCCTAAATCATAATGGGTGATAACAGATTTTTTTGCCCGGGCTTTGGTTTGAAGGTTAAAGAGTTTTGCTTTCACGGCTAACCGGCGAAGATTGCGTACTTTCTTTGCTTTTTTTTCGATATCGATAGAAAATAATCGGTGAAAAAAATCATCCGGTTGTGCGCAATCCCACCATTTTTCCATATAACTTTCTCCCAGACCAATTGAGCCCTCAGCCAAAACGCGTCGAAAGAATCGCGGGTTGTGAATTTGCGGATCGCAGGCTTTTTTTCCGTTTATTTCAAGTCCGGAACCTTCGAGAAGTTTTTCGATTTTCTTTTGGTAGATAGTTGTTTTCAAGGGGATTGTGTTTGTGTAGTAAATATACAAAACCAAAACAAGTTTTAAAAACAACTTAATTATCCCAAATAAAAAAAGCCGATTGGAATACCTTGATTTAGTTCCGGTGTTTCCTCAAATAGCCTTATATTTGAGCCCATTTTTGAGAGGAACGATTTGACTGATTGCAACCTCAAAACCAATGTGATTTGGTTGAAAAAATGCTAAAGCAGTACTACTTCTTTAGGGTTTTGGTCATGTTGCTTTCCTCGGAATAGGATAACCCAAAAAAACTTCAAAAACATGCCTTATCTCTTTACCTCGGAAAGTGTTTCCGAAGGACACCCTGACAAAATAGCCGATCAAATAAGCGATGCACTTTTAGATAATTTCCTAGCCTTTGACCCGGAATCGAAAACCGCTTGTGAAACGCTGGTCACCACGGGACAAGTGGTTCTTGCCGGCGAAGTGAAAAGCGAAACTTATCTCGATGTACAACAAATTGCCCGTGATGTAATTAATGATATCGGATACACTAAAGGCGAATATCAATTTAGTGGGGATTCTTGTGGAGTGATTTCCCTTATTCATGAACAATCACGAGATATCAATCAAGGTGTAGAGCGTGAAAATAAAGAAAAACAAGGTGCAGGCGATCAAGGAATGATGTTTGGGTATGCGACCAAAGAAACTGAAAACTACATGCCTTTGGCCTTGGATATTTCACATAAAATCCTAATTGAACTTGCTGCATTACGCCGGGAAGGTAAAGAAATGGATTATCTTCGACCTGATGCCAAGAGCCAAGTGACTATTGAATACAATGACGATAATATTCCTCAACGCATTGTCTCCATTGTGGTTTCGACCCAACATGATGAATTTGATGAAGATAAAATAATGCTGGAGAGAATAAAAAAAGACATCAAAGAAATCCTCATTCCACGCGTGAAAAAACAACTCCCTAATTATGTTCAAAAACTTTTTAATGAGGATATTATTTATCATGTTAATCCCACGGGAAAATTTGTGATTGGCGGTCCACATGGCGATACCGGTTTGACCGGAAGAAAAATTATTGTGGATACCTACGGCGGAAAAGGAGCTCACGGCGGAGGCGCTTTTTCCGGAAAAGATCCGAGCAAAGTGGATCGTTCCGGAGCTTATGCTGCACGGCATATCGCCAAAAACTTAGTGGCAGCAGGAATTGCAGATGAAGTTTTGGTGCAAGTTTCCTATGCAATTGGTGTAGTGGATCCCACGTCGATTTCTGTGCAAACGTATGGTACTTCCAAAGTGAATATGACCGATGGGGAAATCGCTGATAGAGTCACAAAAATATTTGATATGCGTCCTGCCGCAATCGAAAAACGCCTGAAACTGCGCAATCCAATTTACAGAGAAACTGCCGCATATGGACATATGGGAAAATCGCCGAAAACTGTGGTAAAGCTCTTCGAAAGTCCATACAACGGAAAAATAGAAAAGGAAGTTGAATTATTTACCTGGGAAAAATTGGATTATGTGGAAAAAGTGAAAGCAGTATTTAAGGTATGAACTTTTCGGTAGGAGTTGAAACGAAAGTGGTTTAAGCTAAAAATATTTCTGTTTTTTTATAAATTCCATCAAGGATAATAGGATTCTTTTTCCGGTTTTTCTGTTACTTTGTAGAATGGAAAAACATTTTATATTTATAATTTTCGCTTTAACGATTATTTCATGTAATTCTCCAAAGTCGGCTACGAAGGATTATAACTTTGAAACAGTTTTCGAAAAATCGAATGGAAAAGAAACCGCGACATATCAGGAAGTCGTTCGTTTTTATACTCTTTTGGATGAAGCTTTTTCTACTATTTCAACACAAGAAATTGGACTTACGGACAGCGGAAAACCTCTTCATTTAATTATTTATAATCCCGAAGCAGAGTTCGATTTTAAAAAAATAAAAGAGAAAAAACAAGTTATTCTCATCAATAATGGAATTCATCCCGGAGAACCGGATGGAATTGATGCAACTATGATGTTGATGCGGGATTATGCACAAGATTCGATTGCTCTTCCCCAAAACACGGTAATTGCTGCAATTGCCGTGTATAATGTAGGAGGTTCCCTCAACCGCAATTCCACTTCGCGGGTTAACCAAAACGGACCCATGGAATACGGTTTTAGGGGCAACGGACAAAATTATGACCTCAACCGGGATTTTATTAAAGCCGATTCCAGAAATGCATTGGCTTTTTACGAAATTTTTCACTTACTTCAACCTGATGTTTTTATTGGAACGCACGTGAGCAACGGAGCAGATTATCAATATACGCTCACTCATCTTTTTACTCAACACAATAAACTCGGAGGAAAACTCGGAGAATACCTGCAAGAAAAATTTATGGTTCGGTTGAAAGATTCCCTTGCTCAACAAGGTTGGGAAACCACTCCTTATGTGTCGGTTTTCAATCAAGATCCTGCCAATGGTTTTCCTCAATTTCTGGACTCTCCCCGATATTCCTCAGGATACACAACTTTGTGGAACTGTCTGGGAATGATGATTGAAACTCATATGTTGAAACCTTATAAAGATCGGGTTTCTTCAACTTATGATTTTTTAGAACAAACCATCGCCCTTGCAGACAAAGAAGCTCAAGTGATTTCACGGCTGCGGGAAGTTTCTTCAGCTCAGTATCTTCAATTAGATAAATATCCGCTCAATTTTCAACCCGATAGCATGAAGTTTTCAAGAATCGAGTTTAAAGGTTATGAGGCAGAAACCAAGATAAGCGAGCTCACCGGCTTACCCCATTTAACATACAACCGAAAAAAACCATATACTAAAGAAATAAATTACTACAACCACTTCTCACCTCGGGACAGTGTATTAATTCCAGAAGCCTATATTATTCCTCAAGCGTGGTGGAAAGTTGTTGATTTAATGAAAAGAAATAAAATTGAGATGCATGCTTTGGATAAAGATACGCTGCTAGAAGTAGGGGTATATAAAATAGAAACCTATAAGACATTTTCGATGCCTTATGAAGGACATTATCCTCATTACGACACTAAAGTTTCACTCAGTAATAAAAAAATCTTTTTCAGGAAAGGCGATTATATCATTCCCACCCATCAGCCCGGAATACGCTATATTATTGAAACCCTGGAACCGATTTCACAAGATTCATTTTTTAATTGGAACTTTTTTGACGCAATTCTTCAACAAAAAGAACATTTTTCACCCTATGTATTTGAAGAAGTCGCAGCTCAATTTCTTAAAGAAAACCCTGAAATCGAGGAGCAATTTCTCCGAAAAAAATCTTTGGACGACGATTTCAGCAAAAATTGGTATGCTCAATTGAGTTGGATTTATCAAAAAACACCACATTATGAAAAAGAGCATCTCAGATATCCTATTTATAAACTAAAATAAGTTTATCAGAATACCTATCTTGGCTTCCTCTATCTAAAAAACTATTTATCATAAACAGTTATGAAGAAATTTTTGGTCATCCCTCTGTTTTCGCTTCTGCTTGTTTCCTGCTTTGAAGATATGGACGATGTAATTCAACCCTGTTCGACTCTGGAGATTCAGGATTTTGTGTATAAAGGCTTGAATGTGTTTTATTTATATAAATCTCAAGTGCCCGAGCTCGATGATAAAGCTTTTGCTTCTCAAACTGAACTGAATGGTTTTCTGAGTAATTATGCCACACCCGAAGATTTGTTTAATTATTTGTTGGTGGAAGAAGATCGATTTAGTTTCATCATTAATGATTACCAAAAACTGGAAGCTTCCCTTCAAGGAGTAAGCCTTCACAACGGAATGGAATTTGGGTTGGTACAAATTCAAGAAACCGGTGATATTTTTGGCTATGTCCGGTATGTATTGCCTCAGACTTCCGCTGCCGCCAATGGCGTTAAACGCGGGATGATCTTCAATGGAATTGACGGACAAATATTTAATGAAAACAACTATAATAGGTTGTTGTCGCAAACTACTTATACCATAAATTTGGCTACTCTAAACGGTTCTGATCTTACTTCAACCGGGGAAAGTATCACTTTGATTAAAGAACAATACGCTGAAAATCCGGTTCATATCCAAAAAACATTTGAAATAGATGGACAAAAGATAGGTTATTTGATGTACAATGCTTTTACGAGTTCATACGATAATGAGTTGAATGCAGTATTTGCAAATTTCAAAGGAGAAGGAATCACCGATTTGATTTTGGATTTGCGTTATAACGGCGGGGGAAGCATAGAAACCGCCAATGATTTATCCAGCATGATTACCGGCCAGTTCAACGGACAGCTTTTTATCAAACAGGTTTACAATGAGAATTTTCCGGATGAAGAACGACTTTTCAACAATAAAATAAATTCCGGAGAGATGATAGCCAGCCTAAATCTCAATCGAGTTTATGTGCTCACTACCGGCAGCACGGCTTCAGCCAGTGAACTTATTTTAAGTGGATTAATGCCTTACATCGATGTGGTGCAAATTGGAACGACCACTACCGGAAAATATCAGGGATCTGTTCTTATTTATGATTCTTCAGATTTTACTAAAAAAGACATAAATCTTTGTCATCGCTATGCTATGCTGCCTTTAATTTTAAAATCGGTAAATTCGGCCGGTTTCACAGATTATGCCAATGGAATCGCCCCGGATGTGGAGTTGCAAGAAGATTTTTCCAATCTAGGTGAACTCGGCCAAACGGATGAACCTTTATTGAATGCAGCTTTAAATGAAATTATTCCTGGTTTTGGTTCGGGGGGAAAACCTGCAACTTTTCCTTTTGAATTTAGAAATCTTGGGGAGAGCGGAATGAATTCTCCCTTGCATCAACGCATGATGGTGGAAGAAATACACAAGGATTCTTTCAAGTTATAATTTAAAACCTAATTTTTCCCTTTGACTTCTGAACTTATACCTATATTAGGTTATCTCGGCGCTTTTTTAATCGGCGTGGTTTTAGGGCTTATTGGCAGTGGAGGCTCGATTTTGACCATCCCCGTTTTGGTGTATTTGTTTAAAATCGAGCCGGTTATGGCCACCGCCTACTCGCTTTTTGTCGTGGGGATAGTATCGGCTACCGGCGCCCTAAAATATATTTATAAAGGTTTGGTGGAATTTAGAACCGTTTTCTTATTTGCTCTTCCGGCGGTTTTAAGTGTGTATTGTATGCGCCGTTTTGGACTTCCGGCAATTCCTGAAAATCTATTTCGGATCGGGGATTTTCTAGTCACAAAAAATATGTCCATCATGGTGGTTTTTGCGGTTTTAATGCTTTTCTCATCCTTTTCAATGATTAAAAACCCAAGCTCAACAAGCACTCCCAATTCCCATATAAATTATGTGATATTGATATTTTTAGCTTTACTCACCGGGATATTAACTGGTTTTGTGGGAGCCGGAGGAGGATTTATCATCATCCCGATTTTGGTGATTTTTGCCAAATTGCCGATGAAAGAAGCTGTGGCCAGTTCGTTGACGATTATCACCATTAATTCGCTTATCGGTTTTACCGGCGACCTCGAAAATTTTGACATAAATTGGAATTTCTTGTTGCCTTTTTCAATCTTGCCGGTACTCGGGGTTTTTCTGGGGATTTGGCTTCAACGGTTTATCGACGGCCCAAAACTCAAAAAAAGTTTTGGATGGTTTGTGCTTTTTATGGGGGTTTATATTATTTTTAGGGAGTCGGCTTAAAGAATCGACCTTGTTTCATATAACCATCAATCCAAAAGTTGGTTAAATTCGTTGAAGTTCGTAAACAAATAACGAAATTCGTAGCATGAAAATAGAACAAATATATACCGGTTGCCTTGCGCAAGGTGCTTATTATATCGAAAGCGATGGTGAAGTAGCAATCATCGATCCTTTGCGGGAAGTGGATCCCTACATTGAGCGTGCAAAAAAGGACAATGCAAAAATTAAATACGTATTCGAAACCCATTTTCACGCGGATTTTGTGAGTGGGCATTTAACTTTAGCAGCCAAAACAGGAGCGACAATTGTTTTTGGCCCCAATGCCAATCCGGGTTATGAAGCCTTAATTGCAGAAGATGAACAGCAGTTCAAACTTGGAAAAATCAAGATCATTGCCTTGCACACACCGGGTCATACCTTGGAAAGTACGACCTATCTTTTGCGAGATGAAGAAGGTAGAGATCAGGCGATATTTACAGGGGATACTTTGTTTTTGGGAGATGTAGGGCGACCGGATTTGGCACAAAAAGATTCGGGGTATTCCGAACGCGATTTGGCGGGTATGCTCTACGATAGTTTGAGAAATAAAATCATGCCTTTATCCGATGACATTATCGTTTATCCTGCTCATGGTGCAGGTTCGGCTTGTGGGAAAAACATGATGAAAGAAACGGTAGATACGCTGGGCAATCAGAAAGAAATGAACTATGCGTTGCGGGAAGCCATGACCAAAGAGGAATTTATTGAGGAGTTAAACGACGGCTTGTTGCCGCCACCTTCCTATTTTCCACAAAATGTAAAAATGAATAGGGAAGGCTATGACGATGTGCAAAATGTGATTTCTCGTGGGGTAACACCTCTTTCCGCAGAGGAATTTGAGGAGGTCGCCAATAAATCAGGAGCGGTGGTTTTGGATGTTCGCAAACCTGCAGATTTTATAAAAAGCCACATTCCCCGCTCAATTTTTATCGGTCTCGATGGGGGTTTTGCACCATGGGTAGGTGCATTAATAAAAGATGTGAACCAACCCATTTTGTTGATTGCCCCTCAGGGACGAGAAGAAGAAGCTGTGATCAGATTGTCTCGCGTGGGTTTTGATAATACCTTAGGTTTTTTGGATGGTGGTTTTCCTGCATGGAAAAATTCCGGAAAAGAAATCGATAGCCTTAAATCAATTTCGGCTGTGGAATTGAAAGCTAAAATAGAAAAAGGAGAACAAAATATTTTTGATGTGCGCAAAGAAAGCGAATATCAAAATGCGCATATTCCTGAGGTTCATTTGACACCGTTGGACTTTATCAATGAGCATCTGGACGAATTTCCTGAAAATGAAAATTTTTATGTACATTGTGCTGGCGGCTATCGTTCAGTTATTGCCGCCTCCATTTTAAAAAGCCGGGGAATCCACAATGTGATTGATGTTGCGGGGGGATTTAAAGCTATTCGGGAAGCAGAAATTCCTATTACCTAAAAAATATACGATAAAAACCTTAAGTCTAAATGTTATGAGTTGTTTTAAAACCAAAACCTACGAACATAATGAAAATGTATGTCTTTACTATGAAGATTATGGGGAAGGACAACCTATAATCTTAATCCACGGCTGGCCCTTGAGCCATAAAATGTGGGAATATCAAATCGCGGAATTGGTAGCTGCAGGCTATCGGGTGATTGCGTACGATCGACGTGGTTTTGGACAAAGTGATCGCCCGTGGAATGGTTATGATTATGACACTCTCGCTTCGGATTTGAATGATTTGATTGGGCATTTAGAATTGAAAGACGTCATTTTGATCGGATTTTCCATGGGCGGAGGAGAAGTCGCACGTTATATTGGAATCTACGGAACTCAAAAAATCTCAAAAGCGGTGTTGATTGGGGCAGTAACCCCTTTCTTATTAAAAACCGATGACAATCCCGATGGAGTTGACGCAGATGTTTTTGAAGGGATGAAAGAAGGAATTTCCAAAGACCGCCCCGGGTTTTTTAGGGAATTTGGGAAGAATTTTATGAATTATGACCAAAATAAAGACCGCATTAGCGAAGCGCAATTGGATTTTAATTGGAATATCGCGTGTCATGCTTCTCCAAAAGGGACCTTGGATTGTGTGGACTCTTTCGGAAAAACCGATTTTCGGGAAGATTGTAAAAAATTTGATATCCCCACTTTGGTAGTGCATGGCGATGCCGATAATATTGTGCCTATTGATGTATCCGGAGCCGAAGCAAAAGAGTTGATTCCCAATGCGGATTACAAAATTATTGAAAATGCTCCTCACGGCTTGATGATGACCCATAGAAAGGAATTGAATAAAGTAATTTTGGATTTCCTGAAGAAATAGGAAGAGAAAGTTTTCTAAGATATAAAATGAGTCTCGCTATGAATATTATCCCTTGAATTTTAAACCAATTTTGATTCCGGGAATGGAAAGCTTGTTTAAACTTTATCAGTCAGAATTACTTTACACCTTGGCAGTGCTTTTGCTGATGTTCGGCGCGCAATATGGTTTAAAAAAAACCGCCAACCGCGTTGGGAAACGACAGGATATGCACCTGGGGCGAATCCGCTTGATGGTGAGATACATCAATTATTTGGTAGTAGTACTTTCTATTTTTCTACTCCTGTTGGTGTGGGGATATGATTTCAAAGACCTCGGCTTGTTTTTTTCTTCTGTTTTTGCGATTATAGGAATTGGACTCTTCGCCATTTGGTCTATTTTGAGTAATGTCACCTCCGGAGTAATTATGTTTTTTTCCTTTCCTTATAAAATCGGGGATAAAATTAAAATTCATGATAAAGATTTTCCCGCAGAAGGAGTAATTGAAGACATCAAGGCTTTTCATATTCATTTGCGCAGTTCCGATGGCGAATTGATTACCTATCCCAATAATTTGATTTTACAAAAAGCAGTTTCGCTAGTAGAAAAAGAAGCCGATCCGGACGAAGGAAAAGACACCTTATAGCAAGGAATTTCTGATAGAAATGAAGCCTATAGCCAAAATAAAACAACCCATCAATTTCGAAATGGAGCTTTTTGAGAAAAAGTTCTCCCTCTCGATGGCTTCCAAGGTTTCTTTGCTCAACCGCATCACTCATTATGTGGTCACCCGGAAAGGAAAACAAATGCGACCTATGTTTGTTTTTTTGGTCTCTAAAATGGTTTCGGATGGAGAAGTGAATGAACGTACATATCGTGGCGCCGCAGTAATCGAACTTATTCACACTGCCACTTTAGTGCACGATGATGTGGTGGATGACAGTAACCGCCGTCGTGGCTTCTTTTCCGTCAACGCGCTTTGGAAAAATAAAATTGCTGTTCTGGTGGGGGATTATCTGCTTTCCAAAGGGCTTTTGCTTTCAATCGATAATGGGGATTTTGATTTGTTGCGGATTATTTCCGTAGCCGTACGCGAAATGAGCGAGGGCGAATTGCTGCAAATTGAAAAAGCACGCCGCCTCGATATTGATGAACCCACCTATTACGAAATTATCCGACAGAAAACGGCTACTCTGATTGCTGCCTGTTGTAGTTTAGGTGCCGCTTCTGTAAAACCCGGAGCGGAAGATGTGGAAAAAATGAGAAAATTTGGAGAGTTGATTGGTATGGCTTTCCAAATTAAAGATGACTTATTTGATTATAGCGGGGATAAAATTGGAAAACCCACGGGAATCGACATCAAAGAACAAAAAATGACTCTTCCCTTGATTTATGTGTTGAATACCGTATCAGATAAAGAAAAAAACTGGTTGATCAATTCTGTGAAAAACCACAACAAAAACAAGAAAAGAGTGAAGGAAGTTATTGCTTTCGTCCAAGAAAACGGAGGCTTGGAATACGCCGTTTCAAAAATGAAATATTTTCAAAAAGAAGCTTGCGAAATATTGAAATCTTATCCTGATTCGGATTATAAAAATTCACTTCTGGAAATGGTGGATTATGTGATTGAACGCAAAAAATAAAATCACGAATCTATTTTCTTTTTTTTTTATAAATTTATCCCGTGGTTTAAAATCCATTAATGTGGTTTATTAACTAAAAACAGAAACAAATGAAAAAAATTACTTTTCTTGCTTTATTAGTATTAGGCGGCATAAGCAGTTGGGCACAAACCACCGTTTTTGAACAGAATGCCATTAATGCAAGTGGCACAATAACCGGATATGCCAATTTGGGTACACCGGTGGGAATTTATTCAGCCGATGATTTTATTTTGTCCGGCTCTACCGACATCCATTCCATTACAGTTTACGGGGTTCAAATAGATGACAATGCAGAAACACTGCTCACAGGCTTCAGTCTTTATATTTATGCTGATTCGAGCGGATCTCCTTCGGGAAACCCTTCTGTTCCCGGTAGTGGTCTGTTGGAAATTGTTAACCTTTCGCCTTCGAGTACTGCTTTCACATTAGATCACCCCGGAACAAGTCTTTATAATTTTACCGTGGATATTGTGGAAGCTCAAGGCACCGCATTAACTTTGTCAACAGGAATTTATTGGCTTGTGGTTGCTCCTCACGGAGATTTGGATGCGTCTGTGGCACCTCTTACTGCTTATTGGGAGTGGCTCTTTTCGAATGATATTAATCTTTCCGATGCTAAAATTATAGATCCGGCTGATTTTTATGGATTTGGACTGACCTCTTGGTTTCCAATAAGTTTAATTCCCGGAGGAAACACAAATGGGAAAGCACTGGCTTTTACCATTACAGGCGATAATAATGCAGCAGTAGCGGGAATAGATCCGCTAAAACAAGTTTCCCTTTTTCCGAATCCTGTGTCGGATAAGCTACAAATTCAAGTGCCGCCTTCAATCGAATTGAAATCAGTTGCGGTTTATGACTTGATGGGAAAACAATATCAATTCAATCAAAGCATCGATAAAGTTCTGGATTTTTCCAGAATGGCTACAGGAGTTTATATTCTTGAAATAGAAACCAATATGGGTAATCTTACTAAAAAGCTTATCAAAAATTAGGTAAGTATTTAAATATCAGTTTATAAAAAACGTTCCCAAATATTTAGGGAACGTTTTTTGTTTATTTGATTTGCTCAGGCAACTTTTTCTCGTCTTAATTCGTCTATATAATAACAAAGCAATCCAACAAGTGAAAATCGTTCCGCTACAACTTGACGAAAAAAAACTCCTTCAAAGAGCCCTGCGAAAAGATCGAAGGGCACAACGGAATCTATACGAGTTGCATTCTCCCAAAATGTTGAGTGTTTGCAGAATGTATATCAAAGATCTTCACCATGCCGAAGATGTGATGTTGAGAGGTTTTTTTAAGGTGTTCAAAAATCTGAAAAGCTATAAAGGAAAAGGAAGTTTTGAAGGTTGGGTTCGGAAAATCATGATCCGGGAAGCCCTTGATTTTTTAAGAAGTCAAAAAAAACAAGGCTACTCGGAAGAACTCAGAGAAGACCAATCTGTTACGGAAAACATCTTCGAGCACAAAATCGAAATAGACGAAATCCAGAAACAAATCGACTCCCTCCCGGAAGGTTATAAAAACGTGTTGTTGCTCTATACTGTTGAAGGCTATAAACATCACGAAATAGCCGAGATGTTGGGAATTTCAGAAAACACCTCAAAATCTCAACTTTCTAAAGCACGAAAAGCTTTAAAGGAGAAAATGCAGCAAAAAATCAAACGAGATGAAGAACGAAAAATTAGATAAAACCATAAAAAACAAGCTGGAAGAAAGAAGAATTGAACCTTCGGTTTCGGCTTGGGAAAAACTTTCTGCCCAACTCGACAAGAGAGAAAAAAGGAATCAAAAACCTTATCTATGGAGTGGAATTGCAGCAATTTTTGTAATAGGTTTTTTTGTGGGAGGTTTTGTTTTTATGCAATTTGAATCCCATCCGGAAAGCATAAAAATTGTCGGGAATTCGGAAGATAAAACACAACCCGAAGATAAAATTGAAATTGAAAATCCCTTCCTTCCCGAAGAAAAGCAAGCGGAAGAAATTATTTTGGTCGAATCCGAAGGGAGTAAAAATCCGATCTCCAAAAAACCTGCAAATAAGTTAGACGGGTTAATGGAAGAACCTCTGAACTCTTCAGACAACAAAACCATGAACGAGGAGGAATCCTTTGCGATAAACCCGATAGAGGATTCGATGTTTTTGCAAGAAGAAGCAGAAAAAATATTTCAAAAAATAATAGTGAAACCTCTGCTTGATGATCCTGCAACTTTTGCAAGTATAAGTGATGCCGAAGTGGAAGAACTTTTGCGTGAAGCACGAGCAGAAATCAACCAAAAGCCTTACTTCGTATGGGAAGACAACCATGTTGATGCCCAGGCTTTGCTGGAAAGTGTTGAAAGCGAACTCGATCCTTCCTACAAAGAAAAGCTTTTCCGATTCGTGGAGAGTAAATTAATTCAATTAGCTTCTGCCTCCAGAGTTGTAAATCCATGATGCATAGGGCGATTCATTTTAAAATCATACTTAACCTTTATTTTTCCAAATATGAAAACACTTATTGCCACCTCCGTTATTTTTATCTCAAGTTTATTTTTTGCTCAAGCTACTGCTCAAATTGAAGTCGAAACCCATCCTTCCGATTCAAATAGTGAAATAGAAGAACTTCAGGCAAAAAAAGTAGAAATTGAAAAAGAAGAAAAAGATAAGCTAAAAGAAGAACTTGTTTATATCAACGAATTATTGAGAGAAGGTAAAATAGACAGCTTGGAAGCCGAAACACAAAAGAAAAAAGCCGCCAAAAAAGCAGCTCTAAATATTGAAGATCGTTTGGATATTGTCGATTCGCAAATTGCTTTGTTGGAGCGTAATGAAGATAAAAAATTTACGCTAAGCTTGGAACTTTTCGGCGAGGATAAAAAGAAAAAATCCAATCCCAAAAGCACCGAATCGGGATTGACTCTTGCTTTTGGTTTTAACAATGCCATTGCTGAAAATCAATCTTTGGATGATTCTCCTTACAAAATAGGAGGAAGCAGGTTCTTTGAGATAGGTTGGGATTTCAATACCCGGTTTACTGATTTTATGGGAATAAGATATGGATTATCCTTCCAATTCAATGGCTTAAAACCCGAAAAAAACTATTATTTTGTGGAAGAATCTGAGCAAACCGTCTTAAAAGAACATCCTCAACATTTAGATAAATCAAAATTTCGAAACGACAATCTTGTCATTCCTATTCACTTGGAATTCAAGCCTTTTGAGAGTGATAAAACCTATTTTTCGCAGAATCGTTTCAAACTGGGATTGGGAGGTTATTTAGGAGTAAACTTAAACACAGTACAAAAATTAAAATTTGAAGAAGACGGCAATAACCGGAAAATCAAATTAAAAGAGGGATACCACACAAGCAACTTTATTTATGGGTTAAGCGCCTATATCGGCTATGATATTTATGCTTTATATTTAAAGTACGACCTTAACCCTATTTTCACCGACAATACAATAGAGGAGAAAAATGTTTCGTTAGGAGTTCGAATTGCGTTTTGAGTATGAATTGATGTTTTATTTCGTATATCATACGGCAAAACCATTTTCTCTTACCTCATTTTAATTTCCTATTTTTGAGAACTTTTAATCCAAGATTACGATCTGAAACACCCTACTAATTTCGGCGAATGTATTTCAAGCATCCTGAATTTCTTTATTTTCTTTTTTTGTTGGTAATTCCCATCATTGTTCATCTTTTCCAACTTCGAAAGTTCAGGAAAACCCCGTTTACCAACGTAAAATTCCTAAAAAAAGTAATTGTTCAGACCCGAAAAAGTTCGCAGCTCAAAAAATGGTTAACCTTATTAGCTCGTTGTTTGGCACTCACTTGCTTGGTTTTTGCCTTTGCACAACCTTTTGTGCCAAACAGCGAAAAAGCAACAAAACCTACTGAAACGGTGGTTTATCTTGACAATTCTTTCAGTATGCAATTGGAAGGAAAACGGGGAGAAATGATGAAAAGGGCAGTTCAAGAACTTCTGGAAAACTTTCCCAAAGAAAAAGAGTTCAGCCTGATTACCAATGACCAAATTTATAGAAACACCAACATCTCTCAATTAAAAAAAGATTTGCTCCAGCTGGATTACGCCTCCTCTTTTGTTTCTGTGAACACGGTTTTATTACGAGCTCAAAATGAATTTAGAGCTAAACCCCACACACGAAAACAGCTGATTGCAATCTCTGATTTTCAGCAGAATTCACTTGATTTAGAAAACCTTCCCATCGACAAGCTTGAACTCAGTTTAGTGCAACTCACACCCGAAAATCCATCAAATTTATCCATAGACAGTCTGTATATTTCTGACAAGGGAATCGTCAACCAACCCGATGGGCGAATAGGACTCAAACTAACTACACTACTTTCTTATACCGGAAAAAAACCTGAAAATGCTTCGGTCTCGCTTTATGATGAAAAAAAATTAGTGGCCAAAACCGGTATTGATTTTCATGAAAATCAAGACGGACAAACGCAAAAAAGTACGCGTGTGGAACTTGCCTTGAATAATGTCAATGAGGGCGTTATCGGTAAGATCGAAATTCAAGATGAAGGTTTGGATTATGACAATGTTTTATATTTCAGTATCAACAAACCTGAAAAAATAAAGGTTGTGGTGCTGGGCACCTCCGATGATGGTTTTTTAAGACGCATTTATCGAGGGAATAATTTTGAATTTTTAGCTTTCCCGGAAGGGAACATCAACTATAATCAGCTTTCCGATGCGCATACTATTATTTTAAACGGCCTGGAAAAAATCCCGGCCAATCTGATTCCAATTTTGAGAAATAGTGTTGAAAATGGAAGAAATCTGGCAATAATTCCCTCCCGAAAAAGTGATTTACAAAGTTATAATACGTTGTCCTCCGCCCTGAACGCTCCGACTTATTCCGAATTGAGAGAAACAGAAAAAACCATCACAGAAATCGTTTACGAACATCCTCTTTTTGAGGGAGTTTTTGATAAGAAAGTGGATAATTTTCAATATCCCCAAACCCAATCCGGGTTTGGACTTCAGGGTTTTTCCAATCCGATATTACAGTATTCCGACGGCACTCCTTTTTTAACTCAAAAAGGCAATCTTTTTCTCTTTGTCGCCGATCTGAATTCGGAAAATTCCAATTTCAAAAATTCTCCTTTGGTAGTTCCGGTTTTTTATAACATCGCCAAACAGAGCTTGGAAACTATAGATTTATATTATCAAATCGGAGAAAATACGAGATACGATATCCAAGTCAATATGGAAAAAGACCAAATTCTTTCCATTGAAAGTTTAACAAACGAGAGGGGAGAGGAGGGCTTATCTTTCATTCCCCATCAGCAGGTTGTTGATAACAAAGTGCAGATTACTACCACTGATTTTCCTGATAAAGCAGGAGTGTATGTGGTGAAAAAGGATGAAACCGTACTAAAATATCTCAGTTACAACTATCCGCGCAACGAAAGTGATTTGCGTTATGCCGATATTTCGCAACTGCAAGGCGTGAAAATTGGGGATAATGTTGGAGAATTTCTTGTTGAGCAACAGCAACAAAATCAAATCGATGAACTTTGGAAATGGTTTGTTATTTTTGCGGTTGGCTTTTTGATGATAGAAGTATTACTGTTGAGATTTTTAAAATGAAGTGATTCAAGCCGTTTTGTGGCAAATACAACAAAATGAAAATTCTAATTAAATCCGCAAAAATTATTTCTTCCGAGAGCAAGTTTCACTTGAAGAAAGTGGATATTTTGGTTGAAAACGGAAAAATATCCAAGATTGGTGCGGGTTTAAAGACAAAAGCCGATAAAACCATTGAAGGGAAAAATCTTCATCTTTCGCAAGGTTGGTTTGACAGTAGCGTGAGTTTCGGGGAACCCGGATATGAAGAACGCGAAACCATTACGCATGGCTTGGAAGTAGCGGCAAAAAGCGGATTTACCTCCATCGCCTTAAATCCAAATACTTATCCGATTGTGGATACGAGTTCCTCCGTAGCCTTTTTAAAGGGAAAAGCCCTTCGGAAAGCTACGAAACTTTATCCGATTGGCGCTTTGACAAAAAAGAGTGAAGGACGAGAGTTAGCTGAAATCTACGACATGCAACAAACCGGAGCGGTGGCTTTCGGCGATTTTAAAACCCCGATGGAAGATCCTGCTCTTTTAAAAATTGCATTGCAATACGCACAGAATTTTGATGGACTTCTCCTGTCTTTTCCTCAGGAACAAAAAATAGCCGGGAAAGGTCAGGTTAACGAAGGGCCAAACAGCACCATGCTCGGCTTGAAAGGCATCCCTCCATTGGCAGAAGATCTCCGCGTAGCCCGGGATTTATATCTTTTGGAATACACCGGTGGGAAACTGCATATCCCAACCATTTCCACAGAAAAATCTATGGAACTCATTAAAGTAGCAAAGAAAAAAGGCTTGGATGTGACCTGTAGTGTGGCTATTCATAATTTATTTTTTACGGATGAGAAATTAAAAGAATTCGACTCCAACTACAAAGTTCTTCCTCCGTTACGCGAAGAAAAAGATCGCAAAGCCCTACTGAAAGGAGTGAAAGATGGAACGATTGATATGGTTACAAGCGATCATTGTCCTATTGATATCGAGCATAAAAAATTGGAAATGGAACATGCAATGTATGGCACAATTGGGTTGGAAAGCGCTTTTGGCGCATTGCAAAAACTTTTCGACACAGAAACCAGTATCAGGTTACTGACATCAGGGAAAAGCAGATTTTCAATTCCGAACTCGAAACTGGAAGAAGGTGAAAAAGCTGATTTCACACTATTTATTCCCAATGAAGAATACCGTTTCACTGAAAACGAAATTCTTTCCACTTCAAAAAACAGTATTTTCCTCGGAGAAAAATTGAAAGGAAAAGTTGTGGGTATTTTTTCCAATAATAAATCGGTAGTTCGATAAAATTACGGTATAAATATTTTCTGAATATTCTTACACATGGAAAACTTAACCGACATAGAACAGGGAAAAACCTCGGCGATTGTTGCTTACTTTACTTTCATCGGTTGGCTGATCGGTTTTTTTATGAATAAAGAAAACAGAAGTGATTTTGCGGCTTTCCACCTTCGACAGGCCTTGGGAATTCACGTACTCGCTTTAATTTTAAACCCCACGGTGAGTTGGCTCAACAATTGGTGGTTTTCAGCGACAGGCTGGAGTATTTTGTTCATACTCTGGTTGATAACTTTTATTGGTGTCCTTCAAAAAAAGAGAAAACCTGTTCCTTTTTTTGGAAAGGCGTTTGAAAAATGGTTTCACACAATTACGGAGTGATTACCGTTTCTAAGAATAATCCAAATTATATCCCTCTGCAATATTTGAATTCTTTTTTATGAACCTCGATTATCTTACCCGCCCTTCGAATCTAAAGGAAAACGCACCTGTAATCATTATGCTTCACGGGTATGGAAGTGATGAAAGGGATTTGTTTTCTTTTGCACCGGAGTTGCCGGAAAAATATTTTATTATTTCTTTACGCGCTCCTTATGCAATGCCCGGTTTTGGAAATGCGTGGTATGAAATAAATTTTGATGCCGACCAGAATAAATTCAGTAATATTCCTCAGGCCGTGGAATCCCGGGAAAAAGTGACGAATTTCTTGGATGAAGCTGTCAAAAAATATCCCATTGATCCCGATCAAATTACGCTTTTGGGTTTTAGTCAAGGAACAATTTTGAGTTATGCCGTTGCCCTTTCTTATCCGGAAAAAGTGAAGCAAGTCATTGCCCTCAGCGGTTATATCGATGAAAATATGATTGCCGGAAATTATCGTGAAAAAGATTTTTCAAAGTTACGATTTTATTGTTCTCACGGGTCGGTTGATCAGGTAATTCCCGTAGAGTGGGCACGGAGAAACAAACCTTTTCTGGACGAATTGAATATCCAAAACACCTATTCCGAATTTCCTGTAGGTCATGGGGTTGCTCCAGAGAATTTTTTTGAATTCCGGGATTGGTTGGAGCGTGGATGATAAAAAATATTTGCCAAAAAAAATGCCCAACACCAAAAGGTAGTGGGCATTTTTTTATTATTTGAAATGCATTAGTTGGGCAGTGGTGCTCCAACTGCAATATCACAACGGTGTCCGGGTTCTCCGTGAGGAGGATTTAGGTTGCCCTCAGTTTGTTGCGATTGTCCGTTTTCAGGCAAAGGCTGTCCCACTGCGATATCGCAACGATGTCCCGGTTCTCCGTGCGGAGGATTCAATTTTGCTCCTCCCGCGGGAGTTGTTGCAGCTTCAGAGGTATTTGAAGTTGAGGCCGCATCAGACGGGGAGTTGTCGTTTTGTTGCTCCATTTCTGCCGCTGCCGGAGTGATTCTTTCTTCTTTGTTTGCGTCTTTACACGCTATGATGAAAGCAGTAATTGTAATAACAACAAAAATTGATTTTAAACTTTTAAAGTTCATAAATTATCCTTTTTTAGATTAGCCGCCAATATACAAAAAACAAATCACCTTACAGGAATGCTTTCGGAATATTTTTTAAATAAAAGCCTGTCCTTGCTTTTTCTTATTTAATCCCTTACAGGTTGATTTTGAATTAAATCCAAGTACAGGTTAATCCTATTCTTTAAATCTTTTCTGTGAGTAATGAAATCCAAAAAGCCATGTTCCAATAAAAATTCTGAAGATTGGAAACCTTCCGGAAGATCTTTTCCCACGGTATCACGCACCACACGTGGACCTGCAAAACCGATTAAGGCTCCGGGTTCGGAGATGTTAATGTCTCCTAGCATGGCGAAAGAAGCAGTTGTACCGCCGGTGGTGGGGTCTGTACAAAGTGAAATGTAGGGTATTTTTTTCTCGGACAATTGTACTAATTTCACCGAAGTTTTTGCCAATTGCATCAACGATAAAGCAGCTTCCATCATTCTGGCTCCTCCGGATTTAGAAATTATCATTAAGGGTATTTTCTTTTTTAAGGAATAATCGGCAGCACGATAAATCTTCTCCCCAACTACCGATCCCATGGATCCTCCGATAAAACGGAAATCCATACAAGCAATCACCAATTTTTTTCCTTTGGACTCACCAACGGCCACGCGAATTGCATCTCGCAAACCGGTTTTTGCCTGAACTTCTTTCAGTCGGTCGGTATATTTTTTTGTGTCTTCAAACTTCAAAGGATCTTTAGAGGTGAGATTTTTGTCGAGTTCGGTGAATTTATTATCGTCAAAAAGCAATTTGAAATATTCCTCACTTCCAATCCGAACGTGATAATCATCTTCAGGACTTACAAAAAAATTGTTTTCGAGTTCTTCGGTATCAACAATTTTTCCGGTGGGAGATTTATACCACAAGCCTTTCGGCACGTCCTTTTTTTCTTCGGTGGAGGTTTGGATTCCTTTTTTTGTGCGTGTAAACCAAGCCATTTTTTTGGGATTAAAGTTGTGGATGGTAAAATAAAAAAAATATCAGGAATTAAAGGGTTTCCGATTAAGAACCAACAGCCAATGTGTTGACATTATTGAGGTCTTCAAAAGCTTTTTTTAAGCGGGTTTTAAAAGTTTCTTCGCCTTCCCGCAGCCATTTTCTCGGATCGTAATATTTTTTGTTAGGCTGATCGGCACCTTCCGGATTTCCGATTTGGGTTTTTAAATATTCCTTGTTGGTTTCCATATAATCACGAATTCCTTCGGTGAAGGCAAATTGCAAATCAGTATCTATATTCATTTTAATTACTCCATATCCAATTGCCTCTCGTATTTCTTCGACAGATGAACCGCTGCCTCCGTGGAATACAAAATCTATATGGTTTTCTTCAACTCCATATTTTTTTGAAACGTATTCTTGTGAATTTTTCAATATCTTGGGGGTCAATTTTACGTTTCCGGGTTTATAAACTCCGTGTACATTTCCAAAAGCTGCGGCAATAGTGAATTTATCACTGATTTTGCTCAATTCTTCATACGCGTAGGCAACTTCTTCGGGTTGAGTATAAAGTCGTGAGCTGTCAATTCCTGTATTATCCACACCATCTTCTTCACCACCGGTGATTCCGAGTTCGATTTCCAGAGTCATGCCCATTTTACTCATCCGTTCGAGGTATTTTTTACAGGTTTCGATATTTTGCTCGATTGGTTCATCCGATAGGTCAATCATGTGGGAACTGTAAAGCGGTTTCCCGTGTTGTTTATAAAATTTTTCACCTGCATCCAACAATCCATCGAGCCAAGGCAAAAGTTTTCGCGCACAGTGGTCGGTGTGGAGGATGACGGTTGCGCCATAGGCTTCGGCGAGTTCATGAATGTGTTTTGCGCCGGCAACACCTCCCAAAATGGCTGCTTGTTGATTTTCGTTGGAAAGTCCTTTTCCTGCATTGAAATGCGCTCCGCCATTGGAAAACTGGATAATAACAGGAGAATTTACCTGTGCAGTAGTTTCCAAAACCGTATTGATTGTGTTTGATCCGACAACATTTACTGCCGGAAGCGCATAATTGTTGGCTTTTGCATGTCTGAAAATTTCCTGAACTTCATCTCCGGTAGCAACGCCGGCCTTTATGTTGTGACTCATAGTACTGTTCTATATTTATGGTTAGAAAACATAAAGCAAAATTACGGAAAAGTTTTGGGTAAGGAAACTTGTACAAAGGATATTGTATTTGGTAGATTCAACCACCAAACCTACGCCTTGCTTTTTGGGGAGCTATATTCTCTAATGAGGATGCTTCTTTTTAGTATTCAGCGGTGTTTCCAGTACGAGATTAGTCATTCCTATAATAGCGTTCATAGGGGTACGGATATCATGACTCATATTGGCCAAAAACTGCTCTTTATATTTTTGGGCGCGTTTCAGCTCCCGGTTTTTTTTACGTAAATCAAGGGTGCGTTGCTTCACCAATTGAGTCAGTTCCTCCTCTCGCTGTTCAAAATGGAGTAGGGTAGAGGCTGTTTGGTTTCGCAATAAAATATGTAGATGCTAAATTAAGGAAAGCATGAAGCATTAGAAGTTATATT
>CAYPGZ010000010.1:0-10781 GCA_964410335.1 uncultured Flavobacteriaceae bacterium
TCCAAAGGTTTCAATGCCGGCCCTTCCAACACCTTGCCGTCTTGATCAAACCGGCTTCCATGGCACGGACAATCCCATGTTTTTTCGGCCGGATTCCAATTTACGATACACCCCATGTGCGTACACCGTGCAGCATGTTTTTTAAGTAAGCCTTCCGGGGTTTTTGAAACGGCTATTTTATGCGTTTTATGGGAAATGATTTTTCCTTCCCCGGGAGCCAAATTGGATAAATCTTCATTTTTTAAACCGGCTGTCAAGCCTTTTAAATATTGACCCGCGATGTTAGCGGTTTCCTTGGTGAATCTTTTTGCTGATTTTACGGGGGTGAATCGGCCGGCATCAAACACTTCATAAAAAGGATTTTTCTTACCTATAAGTTTATCACAAATAATTTGTGCTGCCACGGTTCCATAAACCAATCCATCGGTTGAAAAACCTGTGGCGATGAGAGCTGTAGAATTTTTTGAGGTCTTTCCGATAAAAGGCAACTTGTCTGCTGAACGATAATGTTGTCCACCCCAACGATGAACTACGGCACTAATATCAAAATGTTTTTTAAGGAAATTTTCCAAAACCGAAAAATGCTCTTCATTGTTTTTTGCCTGTCCTACTTTGTGAGGCTGTCCCACGGCAATCACATATTTTTCTTCTTCGTGTTCAAAGAGGCGGAAAGAAATTTTTTCTTTATTGTAAAAACCCCAAAAAATTCCTGGCGGAATAATGCCCGAAAGTAATTTCGCTACTACACCGTATTCCCGATAGGGACCGAGCATACTCTGATAAAAAACCTTGACTCCTTTTGGAGAATGTGTGGCATGAACGACATAATCAGCTGAAAGAGAACCTTTTTCTGTTCTAAGCAAAACTCCATTACCTTCTTTTTTTTCTTCGATTTCTACCACAGCAGAGTTTTCATAAATAGCACATTGATCGGCAGGAATCTGTTTTGACAATTTCTGAACGTATTTCAAAGGATTAATTTGTGCTTGATTTTCCAGTTCGAGTCCTCCGTAATTTTTATATGGAAAAACATTTTGCGAAAGAAACTGTACGGGAAGACTTTTTCTGAGGGCCATTTCCTCCTTTTCCAATTTCTCTGCCATGTTTGCCGTTCCTGCATACAAATACATCGGCACCCGCTGAAAACCACAATCGATTTGATATTGCTGACACGTGTGTTCAATAAAATCCAATGCCGATTTTCGTGATTCAATAACTTTACGGATTTCAGCGTTTCCATAATCCCATTCTAAAGAGGAAACCATCTGATCCACATACGAATAAAGATTTCCTGTACTGCAGGCAGTGGTTCCCATTCCGATTTTTTGGGCTTCCAATAAAGTGATTTTAAAATTTGAATTTCGACTCAACAAATAAGCCAGAGAAATTCCGGTAATTCCGCCACCGATAATGGCTATATCGGTTTTCGAATCTCCGGAATAAATGGGATAATCCGTTGTTCCGGAAAATGATTTCCAAATGGGTTCGGTAAACATGATTTATTGAGTTAGGTTAAAGTGTTTGAAATTGGATTATTTATTTTGTTCTTATTTTGATTATGTAGCTTAAAAAAAGCCCGAAAATCGAATTAGAATCCACGTTCTTCATTGAATATCGTCATTTATTGTGGCGATTCCTCTTCCATTTCCGGGCGGCACAATTAAGTTCAGGCTTAATTTACATGCTGGCCTGTTGAGCTTTTTTATTCAAGCGATTTTCGGCCATTTCCGTTAACAAATCATCGGTTTTATATTCTTCGTCAAGTGTTTCTTGAAGGATATTTGCGATATCATCCATCCCCAATTCCTTTGCAAAACGCACAGCAGTTCCGTATCCCGCAATTTCATAATGCTCCACGCGTTGAGCTTCTGCAATCAATCCGGCATCGCGCACTTCTTCGCTGGTTTTTTCGTCGATAAAAGAATTTGCTTCTTTAATCAGACCTTCCATAGCTTCGCATTTTTCGCCCTTAGGATTGATCCCTAACTTGGAGCAAATTTTCTCGATACGCTGTTTGTGAGTTTCCGTTTCGCTGAGATGTTTATCAAATGCATCTCTCAATTCTTCACTCACAGCATTTTCTTTCATTTTGGGCAAGGCTTTCAACAATTGGTTTTCGGCATTGTACAAATCCTGCATCTCATGCTCAAATAAATCACGTAGGTTCTTCATGTTACTAGTTTTTGGGTTGCTAAATAAGTTTCAGTTTCAGAGGGATAAATATATTGCAGGAAAGGAGGCTTTGGCGTTAAGTTCTGCCTAAATTAAAACAAAGACAAGTTAAAGTTTAAAACCAGCGAGGCCTAGGGTTAAGTTTTATTTTATTTCTTTTCAGATTTATTCTTTTTCGGATTCGCTTTAATCCGTAGATTTTTCTACATTTGAAGCCTTTATAAGAGTAGGCTAACCAACTTCTGTATGATTACCCATCTGCGAGGAAGATTGATTGAGAAGAATCCGACCCATATCACTGTGGAATGCAACGGTGTTGGATATCTTGTCCATATTTCTCTTCACACTTTTTCGCAACTTCCCACTTCGGAAAACCTGTTTATACACACACATTTATTGGTTCGTGAAGACGCACAAACCCTGTATGGTTTTATGGAAAAAGGGGAGAGGGAGGTTTTTCTGAGATTAATTTCAGTTTCGGGTATTGGTGCCGGAACAGCTCGAACCATGTTATCCTCACTTTCTCCTGATAAAATTGTGGAGGCGATTGAATCGGCTGATGTGGATACTATCAAAAGTGTTAAAGGAATTGGTGCAAAAACCGCACAACGGGTAATTATTGACTTGAAAGACAAACTTTCGGAAATTCCCGGATTGGAGGAAAATTTAACAATTCAGCGCAATACCAGCAAGAATGAAGCGTTATCAGCTTTGGAAACATTAGGCTACAACCGAAAGCAATCCGAGAAAATTGTTGCTAAGGTTTTGGCTGATATCCCCGATGCACCGGTCGAAAAAATCATCAAACTTTCGCTCAAAAACCTTTAATCGCCTTGGGAAATTTTCACTATTCAAAATCTACTTTCAACACAAAATGGTGTATTTACGCACTGTTCGTAGTGGTTTTGGGGTTATCCACTCATGTCCATGCACAAGAAGATACGTTGACCTACAAAACCGGAAAATTGGATGTGCCAAATCCCAGTAGCATTGTAGGAAAATACACATATGACCCGATTACTGATCGTTATATTTATTCCGAAAAAATAGGCGAAGTTCCGGTTTCCTATCCTTTATATCTCACCCCTGAAGAATATCAGGAATTGGTGATGAAAGAGCAGATGAAGGAATATTTTAAGCAGAAATCCGATGCGATGAAGGGGCAAAAAGCCGGAAGCGAAGAAGCACAAAAAAACTTATTGCCCATTTTTTATGTGCATTCCGGATTTTTTCAATCGATATTTGGAGGAAATCAAATTGAGGTCATTCCTCAAGGAACGGTTGAAATGGATTTGGGAGTTTTATATTCCAAACAAGACAACCCTTCCCTTTCTCCACGCAACCGCAGTAGTTTTACTTTTGATTTTGATCAGCGAATCAGTTTGAGTTTATTGGGACAAATCGGAACACGACTGACGGTCACTGCAAATTATGACACTGAATCCACTTTTGATTTTCAAAACCAAATAAAACTCGAATATACTCCGGACGAGGACGATATTGTTCAAAAAATTGAGGTGGGTAATGTAAGTATGCCTCTCAATAGCGCCTTGATTCAAGGTGCTCAGAGTTTATTTGGTGCGAAGGTGCAACTTCAATTTGGAAAAACTACCATTACCGGAGTTTTTTCTGAACAAAAATCAGAGCGACAAACCGTACAGATCGAGGGAGGCGGTTTGGTGGAGGAGTTTGAAAAATTTGCAATCGACTACGACGCAAATCGCCATTTTTTCCTGGCCCATTACTTTAGGGACAACTATGATAAAGTATTGGAAAATTATCCTTTTATCAATAGTAATGTTCAAATCACTCGAGTGGAAGTCTGGATTACCAATCGCTCCACGAGCACCCAAAACCTTACCGGCGCACGAAATATTGTGGGAATTCAGGATTTGGGAGAATCCGACCCCACCAATATTGGGATGCTTTTGGACAGCAACGGCAACCTGATTCAGCCCACGCCGCCACAGTTTGCAGGATTTGTGAATACCTCCTCAGGAGCATTTCCCGATAACTCCAACAACGATTTTAACCCATTTGGAATTAATGGAGCCGAACCTTCTATCTTGACCCCGGCTATCAGAGATATGGCAACGGTTAAACAAGGTTTTGGACCGTTTGCAAATGCCGTGAAAGAAGGTACTGATTATGTGAAATTGGAAAGTGCACGTCAACTTCAGCCTAATGAATATACGTTATATCCACAACTCGGATATATTTCTTTAAATCAACGCCTTTCAAATGATGAAATTCTTGCTGTTGCTTTTCAATATACCGTAAATGGAAGAGTCTATCAAGTGGGAGAATTTGCCAATGACGGGATTCATTCTACAAGCAACGGCCCTCCGATTCAGAACCCCAATCCCACCCCGGGACAAAATCCACAACCCATGGTTTCCAATCAAGCTTTGGTAGTGAAATTGCTGAAAAGCACGCTTACCAATGTGAATGAGCCAATTTGGGATTTGATGATGAAGAATATTTATAATCTGGATGCCTATCAATTGGAAGCTGAAGATTTCAGATTTAAAATTTTATACACCGACCCACAACCTTTGAATTACATCAAACCTGTGGAAGGTGCAGGAGTACCTTTGCCCGCTGATGTGGAGGAAACCAATTTGCTGCGGGTTTTTAATCTGGATAATCTCAACCGAAACAACGACCCCATTGCCGGAGGTGACGGTTTTTTCGATTATGTTCCGGGAATCACCATCGAGCCGCAAAAAGGAAATATCGTTTTTACCACGGTGGAACCTTTTGGAGAACATCTTTTTAAAATGTTGGATTTAACTCCCAACAGCGGTCCTGAAGATTATAACAATCCATCTACCTATAATTCAAACCAAGCAAAATACGTTTTTTACGAACTCTACAACACTACGAAAACCCAAGCTACACAAGAAGCTGCCCAAAAAAATAAATTCCAATTGCGCGGTCGGTACAAAGCGTCGGGACAGGAAGGAATCCCAATTGGAGCTTTCAATGTTCCTCGCGGATCGGTGAGTGTTTCTGCCGGTGGAAGAGTTCTTCAGGAAGGTGTGGATTATACGGTGAACTATCAATTGGGAAGAGTGATTATTCTGAACGAAGCTTTAAAAGCTTCCAATGTTCCCATTCAAGTTTCGACTGAAAACAATACCGTTTTTGGTCAGCAAACCAAGCGCTTTTCCGGTCTTCACATAGAACATAAGTTCAATGAAAACTTTTTAATCGGGGGAACTTTCCTCAATTTGAATGAACGCCCGATTACACAAAAAGCAAATTATGGATATGAACCCATCAACAATTCCATATATGGGTTCAACTTTAATTATTCCACCGAAGTACCATTCCTCACCCGATTAGTAAACAAATTACCCAATATAGACACCGATGTGGAATCGGCTATTTCATTACGTGGAGAATTTGCTTATCTCCAACCCGGAGCGCCCAAAGGCACCGAATTTAATGGAGAAGCCACGGTGTATGTTGATGATTTTGAAGCTTCCCAGACTTCCATTTCCGTAATGTCCGCCCAAGCCTGGGAACTTTCCAGTATTCCCGTAGGATATCGGGGACCCAATGATGTGGCGGGAACTTTTGATGTTAATAATGAATTGAGTATAAATGATTATCGCGCAAAACTTGCCTGGTATACTGTTGATCCTATTTTTTACAGCTCGCAACGTCCCTCCGGAATAGGAGATGATGATTTGTCTAATTATGCCTCTCGCCGAATTTTCATCAGAGAGATTTTTCCTAATACCGATATTCCTCAAGGCCAAACCCAAGCCATTTACAGCCTGGACTTGGCTTATTTCCCGCGAGAACGCGGTCCTTACAACTATAATCCCGCTGCAGTTAATGGAACACTTCCCAATCCAAAACAGAATTTCGGTGGAATAATTCGAGAAATAACTTCTACAGATTTTGAACAATCCAATGTGGAGTTTGTTGAATTCTGGTTGATGGATCCTTTTATTTATGAAGAAAACAATAATATTGATGAAGGCAAAATAGTTTTCAATTTCGGAAGTATTTCGGAAGATGTCCTCAAAGACGGCCGAAAACAATATGAAAATGGCTTACCCACAGATGGTGGAACACAAAACACTACTACTACTGCTTTTGGGAAAGTTCCTTCTACTCAGTCCTTGATTTATGCATTTGACACAGAAGGCCAACAACGCGTTAACCAAGATCGCGGTTATGATGGAATGAATGATGCCGAAGAAGCTGCTCATTTTCCTGCTTTTGCAGGACTGGAAGACCCTTCCAACGACAACTATACATACTATCTTGCTCGAGATGGAGGAATTGTAGAACGCTATCGCGATTATAATAATCCGGATGGAAACTCACCCACGGAAGTCACTCAAACAAACCGTGGAAGCACGACTTTTCCTACTGTGGAAGATGTGAATCGAGACAATACGATGAATACCATCGACAGTTACTTTGAATATGAAGTGCCCATTTTCCGGAATATGAGTGTGGATAATAACACCAGCTCTCAACCGGGAATTAATTCCGATTATATTACTGACGTAAAAGAATTGAATGTGACCATGCAAAACGGCGAACAGCTTCCCGTGAGATGGATACAATTCAAAGTCCCTTTAAAAACTTCCAGTGAATATTCTGTCGGTGGAATTTCGGATTTACGTTCGGTACGTTTTATGCGTATGTTCGTCACTGATTTTGAAGATGAGGTGGTATTGCGATTTGGAACCCTGGATTTAGTTCGTGGAGATTATAGAAAATACACCGAAGCTATTGTTCCCGATGGCTCTGATCCCGAAATCAAAACCTCTACCGTTCTGGAGGCTGCAGCAGTAAGTGAAGAACAAACCTCCGATTATGTTTCTCCTCCCGGCGTAGTTCGTGAAGAATACCTCAACAACAATACAGCAGTTCGACAAGATGAGCAATCTCTGGCTCTCACGGTAAAAAATCTCGAACCTGATGATTCACGAGCCGTTTATAAAAATTTCCGTGTGGATATGCGGCAATACAAAAGATTGGAAATGTTTATCCATGCAGAAACCTTGCCTCCTCCAAATCTTCAACTCGGGGATGATGATATGGTGGCTTTTATTCGGATGGGTACGGATTTCACAGACAACTTTTACCAAATGGAACTTCCTCTAAAGGTAAGTCCACAAAATGCCTCTACGGCTCGTCAAATTTGGCCGGCCGCAAACGAGATGAGTGTTCCTCTGGAATTATTGCAACAAATTAAATCTACAGTAATTGGGAATCCAAACCTCAGCAGTCAGGATTTGAACTTTTTTGATTCCGGCTTGGCACCCGCTCCTACAAATGTACCGGGACAATTGCGTCTCGGAATTAAGGGAAACCCCAGTTTCGGGGATATTCGGGTAATCATGATAGGATTGAAAAATGCCGGAAATTCTGACATTTCCGGAGAAGTATGGTTCAACGAACTCAGGTTAGTGGATTTGAAAAACGAAGGAGGATGGGCTGCAATCCTGAATATGGATGCTAATTTAGCCGATTTTGCAACTATCTCCGGTACCGGAAAAAGGAGTACTGTGGGTTTTGGAACCTTGGATCAAGGTCCAAATGCCCGAAGCAGGGAAGACATCAAACAGTATGATGCCGTCACGAGTGTCAACCTTGGTCAATTACTTCCAAAATCAACAGGTATAAAAATTCCGGTAACCTATAGTCGTGGAGAAAAACTTATCACTCCTCAATACGATCCTGAGTTTTTGGATATAGAATTAGAAACTCTTTTGGACAATACACAAGATCAAGCTTTAAAAGATGCTTATCGAGAACGGGCTGAAGACTATACGAAACTTCAAAGTGTAAGTGTTATTGGATTAAGAAAAGATAGAACGACCGAGAAAAAACCCTTGCCTATTGACATTGAAAATTTCACTTTCTCAGGCACCTATAATCAAACCGATCATCGAGATTTTGAAATCGAAGAGTCCATTCAGCAGGACGTGAATGTGGGTGCTACTTACAATTATAATTTCGCTCCTCTAAAGATCGAACCTTTCAAAGACGACACGATTTTTGGCGGCAGCAAATATTTTGATTTAATCAAAGATTTCAATATCAATCCGTTACCTACAAATATTACCGCTTCAGGAAATATTATCCGACAATATAACGAGCAAAAATTCAGAGAAATCAATCAGAATCCCGGTGATATTGGTTTGCCCAAACTCTATCAAAGAAACTTTTTGTTCAACTGGCAATACGGAATCCAATATAATTTGACCGAATCCTTGAATTTTAATTTTACTTCTTCCAACAATCGGGTGGTTCGTAATTATATGAATGAAGATAATATCCCCGATCCGGAAGTTGGAATTTGGGATGGATTTTTTGAACTCGGCGACCCGGAATCACATTTCCAAAGTCTTCAACTCAATTATGAATTGCCTATCAACAAAATCCCGGCACTGGAGTTTGTGCGAGCAACCTACACCTACACCGGAGATTTTCAATGGCAAAAAGGTTCAGAAATACTCAACAATCTACCCGACATTCCGGATTTGGGTAATACCGTACAAAACTCCCTGACTCATCAAATAAATGGAACTTTAGAAATGTCCACCCTTTATAAATATGTGGGCTTGGAGAAAAAAAGAGATATCTCTGCAAGAGTTAATACTCAGAATCGCAGAGATGCCCGTAGGGGAGGAGGAAATAATCCTCAACAAAACACAAATGAGCAACAACAAGATGCAACCAGTACCGGATTGAGCACCGGCGATAAAGCTTTTAATACTTTTGTTGATGTGGTAGGAGCAATTAAGCGTATTCAAATTAATTATCAGCAAAGCGAAGGTACTTTTATGCCCGGCTATCTTCAAGATGTAGGCTTTGTGGGAACCTTGAAACCTTCAACCGCATTTACATTTGGATGGCAAGATGATATTCGCGCTAAAGCGGCAAGAAGAGGATGGTTGACCAGTTATCAGGAATTCAATGAACAATATACGGAAACAGAAAGTAGAACCCTCAATATTCAAGCTGAGGTGAAGCTTCTGCCGGATTTGACTATCGACCTGATTGCCAACCGAGATTATATGAAAACCTATACTGAAAACTTTCGGGTGGATCAAGACGATTTAGAATATCATTCCCTCACGCCAAATGCATTTGGGAATTTTGCAATTTCCACTATTCTGATACAAACGGCTTTTAATACCAGTACGCAAGAATTTTCCGAAAGTTTTGAACAATTTCGTGAAAACAGACTGGAAGTAGCAAGAAGATTGGCGCTTCAAGCCGGAATAAACCCCGACGATCCAAAAAACATCGATCCTGAAACAGGCTATCCGAGAGGATTCGGTCCCAACAGTCAATCAGTACTATTGCCCTCCTTCTTGGCTGCCTACACCGGCAAAGATGCCTCGGATATTAAACTTGGAGCTTTCAGAGATGTGCCCCTTCCCAACTGGAATATCAAATACACCGGATTGATGAGAATTGGTTGGTTTCAAGAAAATTTCAATCGTTTTTCACTGCAGCACGGATATACTTCAGGATATACCATCAACAGTTTCCAAGCAAATTTAGATTACGATCATATTTCACCTTATTCCGAAAATAACAAAGATCAAGCCGGCGACTATAAACCCGAATTATTGCTGTCCAATGTTAATTTAGTGGAACAATTCAGCCCCTTAATCAAAGTGGATTTTGAAATGAAAAACTCCATCCAGATTATGGCCGAGATTAAAAAAGACCGAATGTTAGCTTTGAGTTTTGATAATAATCTCTTGACCGAAACCACCGGAAATGAATATATTTTTGGGTTTGGTTATCGCATTCCCGATTTAAGAATAACAACCGGTTTAGGAGGAGGAGGGCGCCGGGTTTTGAGTAGTGACCTCAATTTTAAGTTGGATGTGTCCTATCGAAAAAACCGAACCATTATTCGTTATCTGGATGTGGCCAACAATCAAACCACCGCCGGTCAGGACATTTGGGGAATCGATTTTACAGCTGATTATGCCCTCACCAAAAACCTGACAGCCCTGTTTTATTATGAACATACTTTCTCTGAATATGCAATCTCCACAGCATTTCCACAAACCACAATCCGTTCGGGAATAACCTTAAGGTATAATTTTGGGAACTAACAAGCCGTGGATTCACAAATTATATTTATAGCTTTGCGAGGATATTTTTATCATATAACCAACTTCAATCTATTAATCACATGAACACACCAGAAAACTTAAAGTACACCAAAGATCATGAATGGGTGAAAATTGATGGCGATATCGCCACTATA
This sequence comes from uncultured Flavobacteriaceae bacterium, assembly GCA_964410335.1. Lineage (GTDB taxonomy): Bacteria > Bacteroidota > Bacteroidia > Flavobacteriales > Flavobacteriaceae > DASSWG01. Next base: position 10,439 of record CAYPGZ010000010.1, read on the forward strand.
GGCATTACTGATTTTGCTCAAGGAGAACTGGGCGATATTGTGTATGTCGAGGTGGAAACCGAAGGAGAAACCATGGAAAAACAAGAAATCTTTGGCAGTGTAGAGGCTGTAAAAACGGTTTCAGATTTGTTTTTACCCCTTTCAGGTGAAATTATTGAGTTCAACGAAACTTTAGAAAGTGAACCTGAAAAAGTCAATACCGATCCTTATGGCGATGGATGGATGATTAAAGTAAAGATTTCAGACAGCAGTCAAATCGAAAACCTACTGGACGCGGATGCCTATAAAAAGCTCATCGGTGGCTAAATTGCTCCTTATCCTTGCGGTGGCTTATTCCCTTGCT
>CAYPGZ010000010.1:10881-35545 GCA_964410335.1 uncultured Flavobacteriaceae bacterium
CCCTTTGCGGAAAAAACTGGAAAAATTAAAATAAAGCTTCAATTTTGAGGTTACCCAAAAAAATAAGTACTTTAGCAACTTCATATTCGATTTGTAATGAAACCTAAAAAAAGTCCAAAAGCTGATTTAAACAGAAAAAGCCCTCTGTTTTTTGTCATAGGCTTAGTGGTTGTATTATTGATTTCCTATGTCGGAATCAACTGGAAAACCTATGACAATAAAGATTTAAATCTTGGCGTGGTTGATCACAATGCCTTGGAAGAAGAGGATGTTCCTATCACCATGCTGAATCAACCGCCACCACCACCGCCGCCACCGCCGCCGCCACCTGCACCTGAAGTGGTGGAAGTTGTTGAAAACGAAGCCGATGTGGAAGAAGTGGTGATTGAATCCACCGAAACCAACGAAGAAGAAATCGTTGAGGTTCAAGAAATTGTCGAACCGGTGGTTGAAGAGACTATTGCAGATGTGCCTTTTCACGTAATTCAAAATCCACCGATTTATCCCGGTTGTGAAAAATTCAGCGACAAAGACGAACAGAAAAAATGTATGGAAAGCAAAATTCGTGAATACGTAAACAAAAATTTTGACACGGATTTGGCTCAGGATTTAGGACTTTCCGGAACCAACAGGATTCAGGTCATGTTTAAAATCGACAGCAATGGAGATGTGGTGGATGTTCAAGCTCGCGCTCCGCATCCTCGTTTGCAAAGTGAAGCAGTGAAGATAATCAACGGCCTTCCTAAAATGAAGCCCGGAAAACAACGCGGCAAACCGGTTGGAGTGTTGTACTCACTGCCCATCATTTTTCAAGTGCAATAACTTTTTAGTAAACGCAAAGATTAAACCCACGATTTTTCGTGGGTTTTTTTATCCATTATTTTTGGATAATGATGAATTTCACTATAATATACACCTTTATTAATAAACATAAAATATTCATATTATCTTTTGGCATATATTTTGATGTTTTTAATATAACCCAACCAATCTCATAATTATCCGTTTTTTGCTCGAATGAGTATCCATTTTGATAATTCATTGAAAACCTAACCTTAAAAAAAACGATAATTATGAAACCCAAGAAAAACCCTCGAGTAGATCTCAACAAAAAAAGAGTTCTTTTTTTCCAAATTGGATTGGTTCTGGTATTATTTATTTCATGGAGAGGAATCGAACTTAAAGTTTACGATCGACCGAATACCGCTGAAATTATTTTCTACAAAGATTTTCCTGACGAGATAGCGTCAATCAAATATCAAATCGAAAAAGAAAAACCCAAAGAAACGGTGCAGAAGCGAGAAGCTTCAAAAAAACCGGAAAAGAAAAAAGCAAAGGATAAATACGAAATTATTCCTGATGACAGACAACAAATTTTAGACTCTCTCTATAAACCGCAAGTTACGGATTACACGGGAAAAGATACCGAACCCAAGCTCGATCCTATTGACAACAATAATCCGATTGCAAAAATTCCCTTGCCTGTGGTTCAAAAATCCCCGGTTTTTCCCGGATGTGAGGAAATGCAAAGCAATGGCGACAGAAAAGCCTGCTTAAATGAACAAATTCATCAATTCATCCTGAAAAACTTTGACCGGGACATGATTTCGGAACTCAATCTTTCTGATCAAATTCTGCGCACTCAAGTTCTTTTTACGTTAAACACTGAAGGCAAAGTAGTTGAAGTTCAGGCCAAAGCTCCCCATCCGCGGTTGGCAAAAGAAGCCGTACGTATAATTGAGATGTTACCCAAAATGAGTCCTGGAATGCACAATAATCAAGCGGTAGAGGTAATGTTTTCCATTCCGATTGTGCTGGAAGTGAAATAATTTTTGTTTGGGGTTTTGCGGTTTTTTGTGAGAAAAAAACTCCACCACCGCAAAACCTCAAAAAACAGTTTCTATATAAGCCTAAACTCATAAGTCTTTCTTACCTTTGCAACAATTTTCAAAAGGGTTTTGGGCAGATCCATCGTACATACACAATCCAGGTCTTTTATAGCCGATTTATTGGAAATCACTAAGGTGAGGCTCGCGCTTAGCGTGGTTTTTTCCTCTGTGGCCGGTTACTTCCTCGGCGCAGACCAAGTGGATTTACTAACGGTAGTACTCTTATTTATCGGGGGATATTTTATGGTTGGAGCATCGAATGCTTTCAATCAAATCATCGAACGCAACACAGATGCTTTGATGAATCGCACAAAAAATAGGCCTATTCCTTCGGGAAGAATGTCGGTACCTACTGCTTTTGCCATTGCTTCGCTCCTTACCGCCTCCGGAGTGGTGATTCTGTATAACATCAACCCTGCTACGGCGATGTTCAGTGCCATTTCAGTTTTTCTTTATGTCTGTGTTTATACTCCTTTAAAAACCAAAACCCCTTTATCGGTTTTTGCGGGCGCTTTTCCGGGAGCAATTCCTTTTATGTTGGGCTGGGTAGCCGCAACAAACGATTTTGGCATCGAAGCAGGAACATTATTTATGATTCAATTCTTCTGGCAGTTTCCCCATTTTTGGGCTTTGGGTTGGTGGTTATATGAAGATTATAAAAAAGGAGGCTTTTTTATGCTACCCACCGGAAAGCGCGATAAAGTAACTGCGGCACAAATCGTTTTATATACTGTATGGACATTGATTATTTCGCTGATTCCAGTATTTGGAGTAACCGGAAAACTTCACCTTTCGCCTGTAGCGGGAGTTTTGGTGTTGTTTCTGGGGTTGGGAATGTTGTATCAAGCCATTCAACTTTACCGAAATCGAGATGAAAAAACTGCCAAGCGGCTTATGTTGGCAAGTGTTTCCTATATAACTTTGTTACAACTTATATACGTAGGCGATAAATTTATTGGACTATGGATTTGACAGAAGGAACTCCCAAACAGAAAACAGAACGTACAAGAATCATGATGCTGGCATTTGGCATTATGAGTATAGTAATGATGTTTGCAGGCTTTACGAGTGCTTATCTTGTCAGCTCGAAGCGCGAGGACTGGGTGGCTGATTTCCAATTACCCAATGCATTTCTGGCCAGTACAGTCGTGATTATTATCAGTAGTATTGCTTTATTTTTAGCCAAAAGAAGTATTCAAAAAGAAAAAAGAAAACCGGGGACGCTTTTGCTTTGGATGAGTTTTCTGTTGGGAACGGCTTTTATTTTTCTCCAATTTCGAGGCTTTGGACAAATTATTTCTGAAGGCTATTATTTCACCGGACCGACCAGTACCATCAATTCTTCTTACATTTATTTGGTGGTTTTAACGCACCTGGCACACGTTTTTGCAGGACTTATCGTACTTCTGGTACTCATTTATAAACATTCTAAACAACAGTATAAGCCGGGGCAAATGCTTGGCTTGCAGCTAGGTGCGATATTTTGGCATTTTGTTGATATTTTGTGGATTTTTCTCTTTCTGTTTTTTATTTTTTGAAACACGAAAAAAAGCTATTTTTGCGCAACGATTAACTTTATAAAATCATTCTATGGAAGCTACTGTTGCCAGGACGGGCACCGAAGGCAAAACTTGGGGTGGGGGTAATGAACCCTTGAAAGCGAGTTACGGAAAAATGATGATGTGGTTCTTCATCGTTTCCGACTCCCTTACATTTTCTGGTTTTTTAGCCTCGTATGGTTTTTCGAGGTACAAATTTATCGACTCTTGGCCCATCGCTGACCATGTCTTTAATCACTTTCCTTTCTTGCACGGAGTTGATGCTCCGATGTATTACGTGGCCTTGATGACCTTCATTCTGATTTTTTCTTCCGTAACCATGGTTTTGGCCGTGGATGCCGGAAAGCAAATGAAGCAAGGGAAAGTAGCTTTCTATATGTTCCTCACCATTATTGGCGGTCTTATCTTTTTAGGCTCGCAGGCCTGGGAATGGGCAGGTTTTATTAAAGGCGATAAAGGAGCCGTAGAAACCCGAGCCGGAAACATTCTTCACTTTGTCAATTCAGAAGGAACTCCTGTGGCGTTAGCTTCTTTCGCTGCCAATATCGAAAGAGATCGGCAGGAACACACCAAAGAAAAAGGACTTTGGTATGTCGATGAAGAAAAATTTTTCAATGAAATTTCTCTTGAAGAAGTAAAAGCCGGATTTTTGGCAAATGAAGATTTATTGATCCGCACTCCACAAATCAATGACAGAGGTGAAAAAGTTGTGCTCTCCCGTGAAGCTTCTCTGAAAAAACTGGAAGATGATGTTGTTGGTGTAGTTACAGGAGCAAACCTCACCCATAACGAATACGGTCCGCCACTTTTTGCCAATTTCTTTTTCTTTATCACCGGTTTTCACGGATTCCACGTTTTCACGGGAATCATGATAAACTTTATTGTATTTTTCAATGTGCTCTTGGGAACCTATGAACGCCGAGGAAGCTATGAAATGGTGGAGAAGGTTGGATTATACTGGCACTTTGTGGATTTGGTATGGGTATTTGTATTTACCTTTTTCTATCTTGTTTAAAATCGAGACAAATAAAATTTTTACATGGGAAAGGGATTGAAATAAAAATCAATCTCGACCAACCAACCGAAATAATAAAATAAAAAAATGGCTCACAACGCAACATCTACTTCAGAAAAACATTCTTCAGCCACCAAAAGAATCTGGACTGTTTTCCTTCTTCTTTCGATTGTAACCATCATAGAGGTTGTGCTGGGAATAACAAAACCGGATTCTTTGGTTCACATCCAATTTATCCGAATGAAATTGCTCAACTGGATATTTATTATCCTTACTATCTATAAAGCTTATTTAATTACTTGGGCATTTATGCACATGGAGCACGAGACTAAAGGGCTGCGACGTTCGGTAGTTTGGACTGCTGTTTTTCTAATCAGTTATTTGGTTTTTATAATCCTTACCGAAGGAGATTATGTGCATAATGTTTTACATAACGGCTTTGTAAGTTGGGATTTTTAAGCTTTAAAATAAAACCCACGGAAAGTAACCATATTTTCCTTGTTTTCAAACGTTAAAACCTATATAAACGGCGGTATTCCCATACCGCTGTTTTATTTTTGCATAGCCAATAACAAGGGCTTTTTGTCATGAAGAAATTTTTTGTCCTTGCCTTGCTTTTTATTCTTCCCTTGGTTGCCTATCTCTTTTTTGCATCCGGGGTTAATAATTTTGGAAGATTACCTATTCTCACCGAAGGAATTTCCTCTTTACCGACAGTAAAGGATATACATGAAAATCCGGTTTCCTTGGAGAACAAAATTACCGTCTTGGGATTTTTTGGAAAACATCCTGAGAAAATGAAAGGCAATGCTTTCAATGTGAATTGGGTAATCTATAAACCTTATCACGAATTCAATGATTTTCAATTTGTTTTTTTAGTTGATGAGCAGAGTAGGGAAGAGGCGAAAGATTTATATGATGAAATGAGCAGGACTGTGGATATGCAGGATTGGTATTTTGTTTTGGTGAATGAAAGTATAACTAAAAAACTTTTTAACAGCCTGAATACTGATTTATCGCTTGATGAAAACCTTTCTACACCTCATGTGTTCATCATCGATAAAAATTCCAATCTTCGCGGAAGAGATGATAATCCAAACCCAAAAGGAAGTGAAAAAGTAATGTATGGATACAACACCGCGAAAGTAGGTGAATTGATGAACGAAATGGAAGATGATATAAAAGTGATTCTGGCGGAATACAGATTAGAATTAAAAAAATACAAAAAAGAAATTCAAACACAATGAAGAGGAAATATTCATACATCGGTCTTTCATTGATAATTTTGGTTTTTGGAATTTGGTCAATTCCTAAAATCGTGGCGTATGTCAAAAGCAATTATTCCAAACCTGATTCAGCATATTTAAAAAAGGAACTTGCCACCATAGGTAAAGTTCCCGAATTTTCGTTCATAAATCAAAATGGAGAAACCATTACAAATGCGGATTACAAGGGGAAAGTGTATGTCGTGGAATTTTTCTTTACCAGTTGCCCAACAATTTGTCCAATCATGAACAATAATATGGTAGGTCTTCAAAATGAATTTTTTGGAAACCCCAATTTTGGGATAGCTGCTTTCAGTATTGATCCTACTAAGGACACTCCCGAAGTGTTGAAAAAATATGCGGAAAGCTATGGAATTACACATCCCAATTGGAATTTATTGACAGGTGATCGAGAAAAAATTTATTCATTGGCCAATACCGGCTTTAATTTATATGTAGCAGAAGCCCCGGAAGTTCCCGGAAATTTTGAGCATTCAGGCTATTTTGCTTTGGTGGATCAGGAAGGAAATATTCGTTCTCGTCGCGATGACTTCGGAAATCCGATAATTTATTACAACGGGCTGGAGAAAAAAGATCTTCAAATGTTGAAAGAAGACATCAAAAAGTTGTTATGAGTACACAAGCAAAGGCGGATAGGATTGCCGTGCCCATCATTATTGCACTTTCAATCCTTGTTCCGGCTGTGATATTGATTTTGATGAACCTCCCCAATCGCTATGATATACTGGGATTGGAAGTTGGGAGTTTTCCGTTTTTTCATGCGGTAATAAACTTTACAACCGCTGTATTATTGGTAATCGGCTATTCCCTTATGAGAGCCGGAAAAATTACCGCGCATCGCAATGTGATGATTACTGCTTTTTGTCTCTCCTGTTTGTTTTTGGTGAGCTATGTAATTTCAAAAATGAGTAACGACCCCGTACCTTACGAAGGAGAAGGGGTTCTAAAATATATTTATTTCTTTATTCTGATAACCCATATTCTTCTGTCAGGAATCATTGTGCCGTTAGTATTATTCACGATGTATCGCGGACTTTCGGGACAATTTGAAAAACATAAGAAAATAGCAAAATGGACTTTCCCCATTTGGCTTTATGTTACCATTACCGGGGTTTTAGTTTATATTTTTATGATTCCATATTACTAAAAGAAGAAGAATAGGATTTTTAAAAAACTAAAAATGAAATTAAAAACTTTTTTCTTATCCGCAATTATTATTCTTGTGCCGATTTTTGCCAATGCCCAGTGTGCAATGTGTCGTGCCGTATTGGAAAGTTCTGAAGACAATTCGCGCGCAGAAGGAATCAATCAAGGCATTATGTACCTGATGGTATTTCCTTATATATTGATCGCCGGATTAGGTGTGTTTTTGTGGTTGTATATAAAAAAGCATAAAAAAGCAGAGGAATAATCTTGCTTTAAAAATTTTTTATTCTTTTATCAATCCAATTTCAACTAGACGCTGGTGTAGAAATTCTCCCGCAGTAATATCTTCGTATTGTTTAGGATGTTCTTCATCGATGCATTTCTCAAGACAATTTAATTTCATATCACTTCTCGGGTGCATAAAGAAAGGAATGGAATAGCGCGGTTTGTCCCATTCTTCACGAGGTGGGTTAACCACGCGATGAATGGTTGACCGCAGTTTATTATTGGTGAGTCGTTCGAGCATATCGCCCACATTGATTACTAATTCGTCTTCATTGGGAATAGCATCAATCCATTGGCCATCTTTTCTCAAAACCTGCAACCCGCCGGAAGAAGCCCCCATGAGCAAGGTAATCAAATTAATATCTCCATGAGCTCCGGCCCTCATGGCTCCTTTTGGTTCTTCAGTGATAGGGGGATAGTGAATAGGGCGCAAAATACTGTTTCCATTGCTTGCCCAATAATCAAAATAGGATTCGTCCAAACCTAAATATAAGGCGAGAGCACGCAGTACATATATTCCGGTTTTCTCCAGCATTCGATAGGCTTCCATTCCGATAGGATTGAAGTCTTTTAATTCTTCAACCTGCACGTTTTCCGGATATTCTTCCGAGAGATTTGCATCGGGGGAGGGTTCTTGCCCAAAATGCCAAAATTCTTTCAAATCGCCTTCTTTCCTGCCTTTGGCATGTTCTTTCCCAAAAGAAACATAGCCTCTTTGTCCCCCAAGGCCTTCAATCTCATACTTGTGTTTGACTTCCAAGGGTAAATCAAAAAAAGCTTTCACTTCTTTGTAAAGTTCTTCGGTTAGTTCTTCGCTTAAAAAATGATTTCTCAGCGAAACAAACCCAATTTCTTCATATGCCTTTCCTATTTCTTGTACGAATTTTTTCTTTCTTTGGGAATCGTCGGAAATAAAATCCGCCAAATCTACACTTGGGATATTGTTCATAGGACATAAAGGGTTTTAGCACTGCTGAAGACAAAATTAAACAAATTTAACAACAAGTAAATTTTTGAAAGTTAGAAAAAAAAATATCGGGAAAAACCCGATATTTTTTTCAAACTCTGATTAGTTTTTATTTCTTAATCAGCTTAAAAACCTTTGTATTACCATCTATGGAAATTTTCATTAAATAGATGCCGGACTTCAATGATGATAACTCCAATTGATAATCAGGGTGGGCCGGCCGAACTGAGAACACCAATTTCCCCAATAAATCATGGATTTCTACTTGCTCTATATTTCGCTGTCCAATCATAGTTAATTTGTTCTGAACAGGATTAGGATAAAATGAAAATCCCTCAAAAGATTGACCTTCAACGCCTAGAGGCAGTGTGGTAAAGGTTTCCGGGCCTACTTGTCCACTTTCATCTCCGGGACCACAAATAGCCGTCACATAAACATCATAAGTAGTATTTGCGGTTAAGCCGGTAAGTGTTTCTCCCAAAACGCCGTCGTTATCCGCAATTGGAGTTCCCGTACCGGGCGTAAATCCGGTGATTCCGTACTCAATTTCCCATTCGGTTTCCGTTCCTCCGGCTGTCCAGGTTATATCTGCTGAAGTATCGGTTATCCCTCCAACAATTATGTTGGTAACTTCCAAACACGGAGGAGCTAAAGTGGTAAAACTTTCCGGGCCTACTTGTCCACTTTCATCTCCGGGACCACAAATAGCCGTCACATAAACATCATAAGTAGTATTTGCGGTTAAGCCGGTAAGTGTTTCTCCCAAAACGCCGTCGTTATCCGCAATTGGAGTTCCCGTACCGGGCGTAAATCCGGTGATTCCGTACTCAATTTCCCATTCGGTTTCCGTTCCTCCGGCTGTCCAGGTTATATCTGCCGTGTTTTCCGTAAGACCGTTTACAGTCAACCCACTCGGATCGGGGCAACTGGAAGCCGCAGGCATTTCTCCGGCTAAAATTCCTGTGCCGGGAGTCGATTGATAGGCAAAATCTTTAACAATAAAAGTTCCCGAGGTGGTCACATCCAAACGAGCCCAGCCGTAGTATGTGTTGCCTGATATATCAAATTTTACTCCCAGATATTTATCAGTTACTCCAATCCATTCTCCAAAATTATTATTATAGTTCATTGAATTGTTGTAATAATTATCTAAGAAAGAGCCATATGCTCCTGAACTAATCATATCTCCCGAATTTAAGGCAAAGGGATAAGCATAAGGCCCAAAACCAATTGTGCCCAAAACAGCATTTGTGCCTTGTGGAGTGGCATATATCCTTGGATACACATAACCAAAACTAGAAAAAGTGTTATTATCAATAATAACATCATCCACACCATCATTATCAAAATCAATGGCGTAGGAACTCCCCATCCCTCCGGCGAAGTCAGGGTTTACATCAGTATAAATTACTTGTCCATCAACTTCAGAAGCTCCTATAGCCGCGAGCGCAAAGGAACTGTACTGTGAAAGTCGTTTAGCGAGCTTAGAGTTGTTTTTTTTCATAAGTTTAATATCAAGATTGGTATAATATTTATTTTTTTTCAAACATAATAAATGATATTATATTTCACAAATTTTAACAAAGAAAATATTTATGTATTGAGATGCACGTGAGGAATAGGTGTTTTAAAATTTTATTATGATATTTGAAAATATATTTTAAGTTTAAAAAAAATACCGATAGATAAATGAATCCAAAACATTATAAAATTGATAAACAAGGTTCTTTAGGCCTTCTAGCCCTAGGAGATCTAGGTTTAAAAGCTTGGCGTAAAGTGCGCGGAAAGCTGGATGTTGTTGAAACTAAAAGAGAAAAGGCTGAAGAGGTCGAGAAAAAAAATAAAAAATCCCAACCCTAATAGCTTTAATAATAAAAAGAACATGAAAAAAAAACTACTATTAATCGGATGGGATGCTGCCGATTGGAAAATAATTGGTCCACTCATGAGCAAAGGAGAGATGCCTGCCCTTAAAAGATTAATCGACGGCGGAGTTTACGGAAACATGAGCACAATGAATCCTCCTTATTCTCCTATGCTTTGGACTACCGTGGCAACTGGAAAAACTCCAGATAAACATGGGGTTTTAGGGTTTATTGAATTGCACCCCGAACAACAAGCAATCCGTCCTGTTACGGTTACTTCACGAAAAAGCAAAGCCTTATGGAATATTTTTCATCATCAAGGCATGAAAAGCAATCTGGTGGGTTGGTGGCCCAGCTTCCCTGCAGAACCTATACATGGTAATGTGGTAAGTGATAAATTTCAGAAAAAATTAAAATACGACAAAAAAGATGAACCTTTAGGTAAAGGCGTAGTTCATCCGGCTTCCTTGGAAACCGAAATGAAAGAATTACGTTTTTTTCCTGAAGAGATTACCGCTGCACATATCCTTCCATTTATTCCCAATGCCTCAAAAATTGATTTTAAAAACAACCCTAAACATCAAGGCTTATTAAATAATTTTTCAAATGTTTTTTCACATAATACATCTGTTCATTGTGCTGCTACCAAGCTTCTACGAGAAACAGAGTGGGATTTTATGGCGGTTTATTATGATTTAATCGATCATATCTGTCATAGTTTCATGAAATTTCACCCTCCAAAACTTCCTTCAATTTCAGAGGAATTTTATGAAAATTACAATCAAGTTGTCCGAGGCATCTATAAGTATCAGGATATGTTATTGGAACGTATGATGGATTTAGTTGATGAAAACACCACCATTATCGTAATGTCTGATCATGGTTTTGAATCTGCAGGAAAACGGATTTTAAAAATGCCAAAGTATCCTGCAGCGCCTGCTTTAGATCATCGAAGATTTGGGATTTTTGTTGCATCCGGCCCGGGGATCAAAAAAAAGGAAAATATTTATGGATTGAGTTTGATTGATGTAGCTCCAACCATTCTTCATTATTATGGACTCCCCATTGGAAAGGACATGGATGGTAAACCAATTTTGGAAATCTTTGAAAATCCTCAAAAACCTAAATTCATTGAAAGCTGGGAAGAAGTGGATGGCGATTTTGGTATGCACCAATCCCTTTCCGGAGAAGATGCTCTTTCGGATCAAGAAGCCATGGAACAGTTGATAGAATTGGGGTATATCGACAAACCGGATGAAAAAATAGGAAAAGCCATTCACAAAACTAAATGCGATATCAAACACAATCTCGCTCGAGTTTATATGGGAAAAAAGGATTTTGAGCAATCCAAAAAAATTCTGCTCGAATTGATTGAGGAAGATATAGACACCATTCCTTTCTATATGGATCTAATGACGATGGCCCTGGAAGAAAAAGAATTTGGGAAAGCAGAAGAATATTTGACCAAACTTAGAATGTTAGATAAAGATTTTATGCTGAATACCACCTTGGTGGAAGCCAAAATCCTAATTTCAAAAAACCAGTTTAAAGAAGCGCTAAAACTACTGGAAGACGTAAAAGAGAAAAATCAGAATAAAAGTGGGATTCTTCTTGAATTGGGTAATACCTATATTAAACTTGGGCGTTTTACTGAGGCATTGGAGGTTTTTGAAAAAGGTCTTCAAGTGGAACCGGACAACTCCAAATTGCATTATTCCTTGGCAAACACGTACTATCAATTACAGGATTATGAAGAAGCTGCCGATCATGCAATGACCAGTATTGAGTTGGTGCGTTATTATCCGGAAGCCCATCAATTGTTGGGAATGGCTTTAGAAAAAATGGGGGATCTTGACAATGCCAAAATTGCTTTTGAAATGGCTGAAAAACTTGTACCAAAAGCCCATAAACCCAAAAAAGCTTTGGAAAATATTGAAATAAAATTGAAGCAGAAAAAAAATGGTGAAACCGGTCCATATTACTTAAAAGAAGACATAATCATTGTCTCGGGTTTGCCACGCTCTGGAACTTCACTAATGATGCAGATGCTCAGTGCCGGCGGTCAGGAGCCGCTAATTGACGAAAAGAGAAAGGCCGATAAACACAACCCAAAAGGGTATTTTGAATATGAAAAAGTAAAGTCACTACATCGCGATAACTCTTGGCTACATCAGGCCGAAAACAAAGTGATGAAAGTGGTTTCTCCATTATTAAAACATCTGGATCCACAATATCGATACAAAATTATTTTCATGAAAAGAGATTTAAATGAAATAGTAACTTCACAACAAATCATGCTCGGAAAAGACACCAAAACTTATCCCACCGCACTTTATAATGCCTATCAAAGGGAATTGGCAAATACAGCCCGCTGGGTCAACAACAATCCCGGGGTGGAAATCAAATATATCGATTATAAAAAACTGATTTTCAATCCACATACTACAGTGAAAGAGATTGTCACTTTTCTGAACAAGGATTTATCCACTAAAGAAATGCTAAGGTGCATCGATAAAAAATTATATCGAAATAGAATCGAAACAGAATGAATATTAATTTAAGTGGAAACCGGAACACTAATACTTCTTATTTCTTTATTTGATTTTAGAATTTTACTTCTTTCGTATATAATTCTCAAATCACAAAAACTCATTAACTTTGTTTGGTACTCTAAAAACCCACTATGTATTCACGTTCTGAATTAAAAAATGAAATCTCTGAAAGCACATTGAAAAACCTCTATTTCAATATGCTTAAACCACGAATGATCGAAGAAAAAATGCTCGTCCTTTTACGTCAGGGAAAAGTATCAAAATGGTTTAGCGGAATAGGGCAAGAGGCCATTTCTGTAGGAGTGACAATGAGCTTGTTGAAAGATGAATACATCCTTCCCATGCATCGCAACTTGGGGGTTTTTACTACCCGGGATATTCCTCTTTCCCGCCTTTTTTCGCAATGGCAGGGAAAAATGAATGGGTTTACGAAAGGACGCGATCGCAGTTTTCATTTTGGAACACAGGACTACAAAATCATCGGTATGATTTCTCATCTCGGACCTCAAATGGGAGTGGCCGATGGAATTGCTTTGGCACATACCTTAAAAAAAGAAAATAAAATTACCGCAGTTTTCACCGGAGAGGGAGGAACCAGTGAAGGCGACTTTCATGAAGCGCTCAATATCGCTTCAGTCTGGGATTTACCTGTTCTATTCTGTGTGGAAAACAATGGCTATGGATTGTCCACACCCACTTCCGAGCAATATCACTGTGAAAACCTGTCCGATCGGGGGATAGGGTACGGGATGGAATCTCATATTATCGATGGGAATAATGTAGTGGAGGTATATGTTCAAATTTCTGAAATCGCAGAATCAATGCGGAAAAAACCCCGTCCGGTTTTGGTTGAGTTCAAAACTTTCCGAATGCGTGGTCATGAAGAAGCAAGCGGAACAAAATATGTGCCTGAAGATTTGATGTCACATTGGGCCACCAAAGATCCCATTGAAAATTTCAGGGAATTTTTACTCGAAAACGGAATAATAAATACTCAGGAAGAAACAGAGCAAAGAGAAAAAATAAAACATGAAATCGACACGGAATGGAAGATTGCTAATGACGAAATCCCTGTTGAAGCAAATCCGGAGTCCGAACTCGATGATGTGTATTGTCCTTTTGAATTTAAACCAATTAAACCGGAGTCCAAAACCCGAGAACTCCGTCTAATTGATGCAATTTCCGAAGCCTTGAAACAATCCATGCAACGACATGAAAGGTTGATTTTGATGGGGCAAGATATCGCTGAATATGGCGGTGTTTTCAAGATTACGGAAGGCTTTGTTGAAGAATTTGGAAAAGAGCGGGTTCGCAACACCCCAATTTGTGAGTCAGCGGTTATTTCAGCCGGAATGGGGTTATCGATAAATGGATTTAAATCTGTGGTAGAAATGCAATTTGCTGATTTTGTTTCCACAGGATTCAATCCTATTGTGAACTATCTTGCCAAATCATATTATCGCTGGAAACAAAATGCCGACGTGGTTGTGCGAATGCCTTGTGGAGCCGGAGTAGGGGCAGGACCTTTTCACAGTCAGACCAATGAAGCTTGGTTCACCAAAACCCCGGGTCTAAAAGTGGTCTATCCCGCCTTTCCCCGGGATGCAAAAGGATTACTCGCCACAGCGATAGAGGATCCCAATCCGGTTTTGTTTTTTGAGCATAAGGCATTATATCGTAGTATTCGGGAAGAAGTGCCGGAAGATTACTACAATATTCCTTTCGGAAAAGCTGCACTCTTGAATCAAGGTACAGACATAAGCATCATCACATACGGTGCGGGTGTTCATTGGGCTCTGGAAGTCCTCATAAACCATCCAAATATCTCCGCTGATTTAATTGACCTAAGAACCTTGCAACCTTTAGATACGGCAACAGTGTATGCTTCAGTAAAAAAGACCGGAAAGGCCATTATTCTTCAGGAAGATTCCCTCTTCGGAGGAATTGGCTCGGATTTATCTGCCCTGATAATGGAAAACTGTTTCGAATACCTTGATGCTCCTGTGAAACGGGTGGCTTCCCTCGAAACTCCAATTCCTTTTGCTACAGATTTAGAAAAACAATATCTTCCCAAAGAACGCTTTGAGAATGCTCTTTTTGAACTTTTGACTTACTAATTTTATTAGAAAATCTATTATCAATTTTTTAACTTTAATCTGTTAAATAATATTAATTTCATGGAGGTGTTTTTGTTTTAATTTTAGATTTGAAAAGATATAAACTAAAAAACATCTTATTATGCTACGATGGACCATTATTTTTCTTGTGATTGCTATTATCGCAGCCATTTTTGGCTTTGGTAATATAGCAGAAGGTGCGGCTGATATTGCCAAAATCCTTTTCTTTATTTTTCTTGTGCTTTTTGTGCTTTCTCTTGTTTTTAGATTATTCAAAAGATAAGGAAAGTAAGATGGCATAAATTTTGAATAAAAAACTTTTAATCAATTCTGAATTATGAAAAAAACAGTCTTATTGTTATTTGCAACTGCATTATTAGCCGGATGTGGTGCTACAAAAATCGAAAATCAAGCGCAGCGCACCATGAAAGGCGATTGGACCCTAAACCGGATTTCCTATCCCGATAGTGATGGGATTTTTAAGGTAACTTTATTTAATGACGCATCAGCCTCGTGTTTTACCGGCTCGGACTGGAATTTTATTCCCAATAACAATCATGGCAGTTATACCATTACCTCTAGTGGATGTGCTACGGGAAGCAGAAATTTTATTTTTGATGTTATTGAGTCCACACCGGATAGTGGCGTTTTTAATTTTACGCTAAAACCCGTTGCGGAAGGCGAAAATCCGCGAAAAAATAAAACCGGTTACAAATTGAACCTGGTAAGCCTATCGGAGAATAATATGGTTTGGGAACAACAAGTAAGCCTCGACGGAAAACCATTTACCATCCGGATGAATTTTACTAAGAAATACTAACCTTGCTATTAAAAGCAGACTTAAACACAAATAAAATGAAAACCAACAGAAACAAATTTTTTGCTGCAATTTTTGGTCTCGCACTATTGACGGGAGGCTGTGAGGCCACGCGTAATGCCAACAACTCTCAAAAAGGAGCTGTTATTGGAGCCGCAAGTGGTGCCGTTTTGGGCGGCGTCATCGGGAATAATGTGGGCGACGGCGATAATACTGCCCTAGGAGCGATTATTGGCGGAGTGGTCGGAGGAGCAACGGGAGCTTACATCGGCAATCGTATGGACCAACAAGCTCAGGAAATCGAAAACACCATCCCCGGTGCTGAAGTGACCCGCGTTGGAGAAGGTATAAATGTAACTTTTGATGAAAATAGCGGCGTTTATTTTGCCACTGAGTCTTACTCCATCAATGAAAAATCTAGACAGACCCTTACCGACCTGGCAAATATTTTCAAAGAATATCCCAAAACCCTGATCCTTGTCGAAGGACATACTGACAGTACCGGAAGTGATGAATACAACATGACACTATCAAAAAACCGGGCAAATTCCGTAACAGATTTTCTCGTTTCACAAGGCGTTTCCAGTGGACGATTTACCACAAAATGGTATGGAGAAAATCAACCAAAATATGACAATTCAACGGTTGAAGGTCGATCAAAAAACCGTCGTGTTGAACTTGCCATTTTGGCCAGTGAAGAACTCGTTGAAGAAGCCGAACAAAATACCAATTGATTTTAATCCCATAAAAAAAGGTATTGTTTTTCTGAACTGCTCTACACCGCTTATTTGTAGGGCAGTTTTTTTTTCGATAAGGATAAACTTAAGACAAGTTATCCTCCCCGGTACTTTGAAAACAAATCAAAAAAACTAACTTTGTAATAAAATAAACCTTCTCATGATTTTTCGCTTTAGAATAGTTTTGGACGTTTTGGAAGATGTTTTCCGAGATATCGAATTGCGCGAAACCGATACTCTGGAAGACCTTCACAATGCCATTGTACAAGCTTTTGGATTGGAAGGCGAAGAGATGGCTTCTTTTTATATGAGCGATGATAAATGGAGCCAAGGAGAAGAATTTGTGTTATTCGATATGGGCGAACGCAGTTCCACAAAAAAGATGGGAGATATTGTATTAAACGAGATTCTTTCAGAAAAACAGACTAAAATGATTTATGTTTATGATTTTCTGAATATGTGGACTTTCTATGTCGAACTGGCTGAAATCACGGATTCTGTAAATGGAACCGATTATCCAAATCTGCTTTTTTCACATGGAAATTTACCGGAAAGCCCTCCGGGGAAAAGCTTTGAAGCCGAATCCGATTATGGGGATTTTGAAGGTCCGGGATTTGAAAACTTGGACGATTTCGATGAGTTTGATGAAAGGTGGAACTAAGCTTTCTTCAAAAAAATCTTTCTATTTTCATTAAGCCATACCTTTAATAGACAACACGGTCACAGTCCACACTATGAGAGAAGAAAGGGTAATTCCTATGGTATTGGCCAAAAATGCTTTTTTTCTATCAAAATTGAATAAATAAGAAGCAATAGTTCCGGCATAAACTCCGGTTCCGGGAAGGGGCATCATTACGAAAACAATCAACCCCCAGAAGCCATATTTTTCCACTCCTTTTTTTGCTCCGGTCTTAGCTCGTTTGGCCACCCATACTGCTGATTTCTTATAAAATCTCCACTTCAGAAACAATCGGTTTACTGAATCTAAAAAGAAAAGCATGATGGGGAAAATCAGAATATTGGCAAAAAGACAAAATATAAATGCCAAATATATATTTACATCATTGAAGAGCGCATAAGGAATTCCTACTTTGGCCTCTCCAAAAGGAGAAATACTCCACAACATGGCAATAATTAAATCCAAAATCATAGTTGATTTTTTAAACATGCAAAAATAACAAATTGTGGTTCAAAAAAACTTTTATCTTTAGCCAAAAAAAAATATTCTATGGGCTATGAGGCTTATGTTACCATTGCGGTCATTTTGATTGCCTTTGTCCTGTTTATTACAGAATATTTCAGGATAGATCATATCGCCATTTGCATCATGGTAGTGTTGGTGCTTACAGGAGTGTTAAGCCCTGAAGATGGGGTGAAAGGTTTTGCCAATCCGGCCACGA
Organism: uncultured Flavobacteriaceae bacterium; assembly: GCA_964410335.1. GTDB lineage: Bacteria > Bacteroidota > Bacteroidia > Flavobacteriales > Flavobacteriaceae > DASSWG01. Next base: position 28,517 of record CAYPGZ010000010.1, read on the forward strand.
TTACCGTTGCATCCATGTTTGTGTTAAGCGATGCGCTGTTGCGAACGGGAGTAATCGACAGCCTTACGCCCATACTCATCAGAATGATTCGAAAAAGTTATAGCCTATCTGTTGCCGGTTTGGTGGGATTAATCGGGAGCATGAGTGCCTTTGTAAACAACACTCCCATTGTGGCAACTTTTATTCCCATCGTAACCAATGCATCACAAAAAACCAAGATTCCTGCTTCAAAACTATTAATTCCGCTCTCCTACGGTGCTATTTTTGGAGGTATATGTACACTCATCGGAACTTCCACTAATATTTTAGTAAGTGGAATTGCAATTACTTACGGCATAGATGAAATTAATATGTTCACCATGGCGCCTATGGGAATTATCCTATTTGTATGCGGAATATCTTATTTGTTGATTTTTTCAAAAAAGCTCTTGCCTTCCCACAGTTCCGGAATTGATACCGGAGGAATAAATTTAAAAAATTATCTCACTGAAATAAAAATCACCCAAGAAAAAAAACGCAACGGAGAACGCATTACTATCGACAATCTCTTTAAACAAGATGGAATGGAAGTATATGTGGAATCCATCCAACGCGGAGAAGATATCATAAAAAACCCTCCGAGGAATTTTGTGCTTCATCTGCGAGATCACCTGTTGGTTAGAGGAGAAATGGAAAAAATAAAAAACTTGTTGAAAAATGAATCTCTCTTGATTTCCAATAAACTCGGTACCCGAAATTTTCAGGAAGAAGAAACCAAACTCACTGAAATTATCCTTTTACCCAATTCAGAACTTATCAACAAAAAACTGGACGACACAGATTTTTTTCAAAAATATCGAAGCAAAGTGGTGGCTATCCGTCAACGCGGGAAACAACAAGTGGACAATTTGAAAAAAATATATCTCCGTGCCGGGGATATTATTCTGATTCAAACTGACTCAAAAGGTTCAGAGCTTTTGGAAAGCAGCGAACGAAAACACAGAGCTCCTTTTGTTTCTTTGGGACAAACCGGAATTCAAAAAGTAGATAAAAAACAACTCACTATAACTTGTTTGATTATTCTAAGTGTCATCATTCTTGCTGCAACCGGTCTGGTGGATATCATGATTGCTGCTCTGGGAGGAATTGCTCTTTTGCTTTTTTCAAGTCACACTACACCCGAAAATGCATATCAAGCTATAGATTGGCGAGTGGTAGTACTTCTTGCGGGATCTCTGAGTTTGGGTGAAGCCATGCAACAAAGCGGATTATCGGAAATTTTGGCTACTTGGTTGGTTCAAAATATCGGGCATACCTTGGGACCGACAGCAGTGATTTCTGTTTTGTATTTGATTACTGTTTTACTTACAGAAGTTATGTCCAACAATGCAACGGCTGCTTTGCTCACTCCCATTGCCATTTCAATTGCTATTTCCTTTGATGTGAATGTACTTCCCTTCCTAATGTGTATCGCTTTTGCTGCGAGTGCGAGTTTTATGACGCCAATCGGATATCAGACCAACACCATGGTGTATAGTGCGGGAAATTATAAATTCAAAGATTTTTTGCGTATTGGATCTCCATTAAGCATATTATTTTGGATACTGGCAACTTTTCTAATCCCGATAATCTACCCTTTATAAAATAGAAAAAATCTGTCGGTAAAAGTCAAAAAAAAAGGCACTAAACTTCCGGTGGATTTAGTGCCTTCTTTAATTGATTTTTCAGGATTTATCCCGCAATTTTTTGAATAACTTCAGCAGTTTTTTTGCCAATTTCGGCAGGAGAATCCACTACATGAACTCCACATTCTCTCAAAATTGCTTTTTTGGCTTGGGCAGTGTCATCACTTCCTCCCACAATTGCTCCGGCATGACCCATTGTTCTGCCTGCTGGTGCCGTTTCACCGGCAATAAATCCGATTACGGGTTTCTTATTTCCATTTTCTTTGATCCATCGTGCAGCATCAGCTTCGAGTTGACCTCCGATTTCACCAATCATCACAATAGTTTCGGTTTCGGGATCTTCCATCAAAAGTTGAACGGCTTCTTTGGTAGTTGTGCCGATTATCGGATCACCACCGATTCCAATTGCAGTAGAAATCCCCAAACCTTGTTTGACCACCTGATCGGCAGCTTCATAGGTCAAAGTTCCGGATTTGGAAACAATTCCGACATTTCCTTTTTTAAATACAAATCCGGGCATAATTCCCACTTTGGCTTCTTCGGGAGTAATCACTCCCGGACAGTTGGGTCCTATTAAGCGGCAATCTTTATCTTTTAAATAATGAGCAGCTTTTATCATATCCGCCACGGGAATTCCTTCCGTGATGGTGATGATAACTTTTATTCCCGAACTCGCTGCTTCCATGATAGCATCAGCAGCAAAAGCAGGTGGAACAAAAATGATACTGGTGTTGGCCTTAGTTTCTTTCACAGCATCTTCCACAGTATTGAAAACAGGTTTGCCCAAATGGGTTTGCCCACCTTTTCCGGGCGTTACGCCGCCCACAACATTAGTTCCGTATTCAATCATTTGTTCGGCATGAAAACTGCCTTCGCTTCCTGTGAAGCCTTGCACGATTACTCTTGAATCTTTGTTTACCAGTACGCTCATGTTTTATGTTTTGTAGTTTGTTTGAAGCCGTATTTGTTTCCTTTTTCAGCATTCGGACTCCCCGGCTTTCAGCTTTGCAAAATTAACTTTTTAAACAGAACCCTAAAAGGCCTATTCCTCTTTTTTATTTCTTTGTTTTATTAATTCCGGAATCCGGCGGATACCGGCCATTTCACGCATATATTTTTTAGCCTCAACTGCCGGTGTTCCAAAATATTTGGTGTTTTCTTTTGTGCTTTTCGATATGCCCGATTGAGCATATATTTCTGTACCTTTTGCAATACGAACATCGCTGCGAATCCCCACTTGTCCCCAGATTGTTACTTCGTCCTCCACAACGACGCATCCGGCGATACCTACTTGCGAAGCAATCAAACATTTTTTGCCGATTTTTGTATCGTGCCCGATTTGCACTTGATTGTCAATTTTTGTGCCCTCACCGATGTAGGTTTCTCCACTCACACCTTTATCGATGCTGCACAAAGCTCCAATCTCAACATTATCTGCAAGAACGACTTTCCCTCCTGAGAGTAATTTATCATGTTTTTCCGGTCGTCTTTTATAATAAAACGCATCAGCACCCAAAACCGTTCCGGCGTGAATGATTACGTTATCTCCGATAATGCAATGATCGTAAATGCTGACATTGGAATGAATCAAACAGTTTTTTCCGATAACCACATGATTTCCAATAAAAACATTGTGTTGAACAATGGTATTTTGCCCAATTTTGGCCGAGTCAGAAATCATATTTGCCGATTTCTCAAACGGCTTAAACTTCTCGGTAAGCTTGTTAAAATCGCGAAAAGGATCATCAGAAATTAAGAGGGCTTTTCCTTCGGGACAATCCGTTTTTTTATTGATAAGAATGACTGAAGCTTTTGAATTTAATGCTTTGTCATAATACTTTGGATGATCAACAAAAACGATTTCTCCTTTTTCCACCACATGAATTTCGTTCATGCCCAGGATGGGAAAATCTGCTTCCCCAATAAATTCACAGGAAAGCAACTCGGCAATTTCTTTTAATGTCCGGGGAGTGGGAAAACGCATTTTTTAAAATAAAGGTTTAAACTTGTGGATTAAAAATTACCGAAATCAATAATTTTGAAATGTTTGAGGTTTAAAAACTTATTCTTTAATCCTTTCTTTGTAGGTTCCTTTTTCTGTTTCGATTCTAATTTTATCCCCTTCATTGATAAATAAAGGAACATTTACCTCTGCACCGGTTTCCACAGTTGCGGGCTTGGTGGCGTTTGTGGCTGTATTTCCTTTCACTCCGGGTTCGGTGTGGGTGACTTCCAAGATTACGCTTGCCGGCATTTCCACCGAAAGAGGCATATTATCTTCTGTGTTAATCAATACCGTAACCACTTCGCCTTCTTTCAATAATCCGGGGGCATCAAGCGCAGCTTCCTGAAGCATAATTTGAGTGTAATCCTCGGTATTCATAAAGTGATACCCCTCGCCGTCGTTGTATAAAAATTGAAATTTATGTGTTTCCACACGCACTTCATCAATTTTATGTCCCGCTGAAAACGTATTTTCCAGAACTTTTCCTGTGGTAAGGCTTTTTAATTTGGTACGAACAAACGCGGGTCCTTTTCCGGGTTTAACATGAAGGAATTCAACGATTTTATAAATGTCGTGGTTGTATCGGATACAAAGACCGTTTCTGATATCACTGGTTGTTGCCATATGTTATGTATTAATCAACTGGTTTTAATTGTTTATTTTTTAATTGGAAAAATAACCTTTCATAATTCCTCTTTGTGAATTTTTTACAAATTCCAGAATTTCATCGCGTTCGGAAGTGGCTTCCATTTCAGCTTCGATTATAGCCACAGCCTGAGAGTTATTGTAATTTTTTTGATATAAAATACGATAAATATCCTGAATTTCTTTAATTTTTTCGGTGGAAAAACCTCGTCTTCTCAAACCGATTGAATTTATTCCAACGAAAGATAGTGGTTCACGACCGGCTTTCACATAAGGAGGAACATCTTTTCTCACCAACGAACCGCCGGTCACAAAAGCATGGGAACCGATATAACAAAATTGTTGAATAGCGGCCATACCTGCAAGGGTAACATAATCACCCACTACAATATGACCTGCCAAGGTACTGTTGTTTGAAAAAATACAATTATCACCCACCACACAATCATGAGCGATATGACAATAAGCCATAATCCAGCAATTTTTTCCGATGGTGGTTTTCATGCGGTCGGTCGTACCACGGTTGATGGTCACACATTCCCGAATGGTGGTGTTATCTCCAATTTCGACAATGGTGTCTTCATCATCAAATTTTTTATCTTGAGGTATGGCAGATATCACCGCGCCGGGAAAAATGCTCACATTTTTCCCGATTCGAGCCCCTTCCATAATGGTCACATTGGAACCAATCCAAGTCCCTTCACCAATTACCACGTTGTTGTGAATTGTGGTAAAAGGCTCAATGACTACGTTTTTGGCAATTTTTGCGCCGGGGTGGACGTATGCAAGTGGTTGGTTCATGATTCTCTTTCTTTAGTTATTTGTGCCATCAATTCCGCTTCAGCACAGAGTTTTCCGTTGGCATAAGCATAGCCATGCATATGGCAAATTCCTCTTCGTATTGGTGAAATTAAATCACAGTTGAAAACGAGCGTATCACCCGGAACTACTTTTCTTTTAAATTTCACTTTATCGATTTTCATAAAATAAGTCAGATAGTTTTCCGGGTCGGGAACGGTGCTCAAAATGAGAATACCTCCGGTTTGTGCCATGGCTTCGATAATCAAAACTCCGGGCATTACCGGTGCTCCGGGAAAATGTCCTTGAAAAAAAGGTTCGTTCATGGTCACGTTTTTTGTGCCAATCACATGATTTTTTGAAAGTTCAAAAATTTTGTCAATCAACAAAAATGGCTGTCGGTGAGGAAGCATTTTCATGATTTGGTTGACATCCATTAGAGGTTCTTGATTCAAATCGATTTGAGGAACATTATTGCGTTTTTCCAATTTTATGATTTTGGCGAGTTTTTTTGCAAATTGGGTATTTACAAAATGTCCCGGTTTGTTAGCGATTACTTTTCCGCGAATTCGTGTGCCGACCAAAGCCAAATCTCCGATCACATCCAACAGCTTGTGTCTGGCAGCTTCATTGGGGTAGTGGAGGGTCAGATTATCTAATATTCCGTTTGGTTTAATGGAAATAGTATCTTTTCCGAAAGCCTCTTTCAAGTTTTTAGTGGTTTCGGGGGAAAGTTCTTTATCCACATATACGATGGCATTATTCAAATCGCCTCCGCGGATAAGGCCGTGTTCCAAGAGGGTTTCTAGTTCATGAAGAAAACTAAAGGTGCGCGCATTGGCTATTTCCTTTTTAAATTCTTTCAAGTTTTTTATGGAAGCGTTTTGTGTTCCGAGAACTTTAGTTCCAAAATCCACCATGGTAGTGACCTCGTATTCGGGGGCAGGCATGATGATGATTTCACTCCCGGTTTCTTTATCCAGATAGGAAATATTTTCTTTTACGATATATTCCACGCGTTCTGCTTCTTGCTCTTGAATACCAGCACTTTCGAGCGCCTCGACAAATGCCTTGGCCGATCCATCCATGATTGGCGGTTCTGAAGCATCCAATTCAATCAGGACATTATCTATTTCCAGCCCCACACAAGCTGCCAGCACATGCTCGCAAGTATTTATTTCTACTCCGTTTTTTTCCAGAGTGGTTCCTCTTTTTGTACTGGAAACCAAATGAGCTTCCGCAGGAATTATCGGATGACCTTCCAAATCCATCCTTTTAAAGGCATATCCATGATTTTCGGGAGCGGATTTAAACGTTAGTGTTACCTCTTTTCCAGTATGCAAGCCCACGCCCACTAGGGTGGCTTCCGATTTAATGGTGCGTTGTTTACTACTGCTCATGGGAATTTAGCTTTTTTTCAAGTTCATCAATTTTTTCCATTGTCTTTGGAAGGTTTTTGAAATGTACATATGATTTATTGTAATCGCCATAATTGAAAGCCGGCGATCCTTGAAGGGTTTCGTCATCTTTCACGTCTCTTCCGATTCCGGATTGGGCCTGGATTTTCACCCGATCACCAATTTTTATATGTCCTACAATTCCCACTTGTCCTCCAATCATGCAGTGTTTACCGATTTTGGTTGAACCGGCAATTCCTGTTTGAGCAGCAATTACTGTATGTTCGCCAATTTCGACATTGTGGGCAATCTGGATTTGATTATCCAGTTTCACTCCTTTTCTCAAAATTGTAGATCCCATGGTGGCGCGATCAATAGTGGTTCCGGCTCCAATTTCTACATCGTCTTCCAAGATTACATTGCCAATTTGTGGAACTTTCATATACGCATCCCCATCAGGAGCATACCCAAAACCGTCGGCTCCCACAATTGCACCTCCATGAATCGTACAGTGATTTCC
>CAYPGZ010000011.1:0-4089 GCA_964410335.1 uncultured Flavobacteriaceae bacterium
TCTTTTTCGATATGATTGGGTTTTAAAGCAATGCGTTCTAAACCTGCTGCGGCAAAAATTGCTCCATTCCAATCATTTTCTTTTAATTTCCTCAGTCGGGTATTGACATTTCCTCGTAAACCTACGACTTGATGATGCGGATATTTGTGAAGCCATTGCGCTTTTCTGCGAAGACTTCCCGTGGCAATAATTCCGTTTTGCTCCAAAAAATCCAAGCCTTTATGCAATAGAATATCTGTGGAATTGCCTCGCTTCATTATCGCTGCTTGCACAATACCTTTCGGCAGTTTGGTGGGTACATCTTTCATTGAATGCACGGCAATATCGATGTCACCGGAAAGCATGGCAATATCCAATGTGCGTGTAAAAATACCGGTAATCCCAAATTCATATAGGGGTTTATCCAGCACCACATCGCCTTTGGATTTAACCGGAATCATTTCGGAAGAATACCCTAAGTTCTCCAAGGCTTTTTGTACGGTTTTTGCCTGCCATAGCGCCAACTCGCTGTCACGTGTCCCGATTCGGATTAGCCGGCTCATTCTCCGGTGTTTTCAAGTTGAAACATTTTTTTTAGCAGTTCGATGCTGGCTTCGGTAGAGCCGTTTGCTTGTCGCAAATGTCCGGCCACCCGGTTGATGATTTTTTGAGAAATACGCTCACTAATAAATTCAACTTCTTCAGGATTGAATTTTGCAAGTTTACTATCTTCTTCTAAACCCTGCAGGAACCCGATTTCGTGAATATTTTTCAGTTTGGTTTTTAGCGCTTTAAGTGTGGGGGCAAATTTCCGCGTTTCGAGCCACTCGATAAATTCTGCTTTCACTTCAGCAATAATCTCATTTGCCTGAGGAATGAAGGTTTTTCTTTTTTCCAATGTGGAATCCGTCACTTTTGATAAATAATCCAAATGGATAAGACTAACATTTTCCAACTCGTCCACATCGGGCGAAACATTTCTTGGAATAGATAAATCCAATATCAACAATTCTTTTTTCGGGTAAATCAGTTCTTTGGAAATAGTGGAATGTTGTGCGCCGGTAGCAACAATCAATACATCGGCCTTCCGGATTTCAGCTTGCAAATCGGCATAATCTTTTACAATCAGATTAAATTTTCCGGCTATTTTTTCAGCTTTATCCTTAGTGCGGTTAATCAGGGTAATATTTTTGTTTTGGGTATGTTTTACAAGGTTTTCACAGGTGTTCCGACCTATTTTCCCCGTTCCGAAAAGCAAAATATTTTTTTGGGATACTTTCGGAACTTGATTCATGATGTATTGCACCGAAGCAAAAGAAACGGAAGTGGCTCCCGTGGAAAGTTCTGTTTCATTTTTAATACGTTTGCTCGCGCGGATAACACTGTTCACCAAACGCTCCAAAAAGGCATTTACCATTCCCAATTTCTTGGAAAGCAAGAAACCGGATTTCAACTGGCTGATAATTTCAAAGTCGCCCAAAATCTGACTATCCAGTCCGGTACCCACTTTAAAAATATGGGAAATCGCCTCGCGGTTTTCAAAAGAGTAATACACTTTTTTAAACTCCGCTTTAGAACCCAAAGTCTCATTGCAAAGCAGATCTATTAATTGGTCTTCATTCTCCGCAAAGGCATAAATTTCGGTACGGTTGCAAGTAGAAGTAATCAACACGGCATCCAATCCCTGGGCTTTTGCCGCAGTGAGTAAAGCCGTTTTATTTTCTTTATTCAAACTAAAACGACCACGCGTTCCGGCATCGGCTTTTTGATAGCTGAGCCCGACCACAAAAAAAGAAGGATATTTGGAAAGAGAATATTTTTTCATGGGTATAAAAACACCGGCATCTTAAATACCGCACAAAAATAAGCCGACTTACATTTCAAAAAATAACGCTAAAAGAACTATTTATGTCGTAAAAAGCTATTTTCAGTATTTTTACTACTTTTGCAAGTATATCAAGCAGTTTAACCCGGTCAATTTAGATTGATTCTAAATAAAACACATGCGCGATTTAATAAAAAACAACGCTGAAAGTTCACATCTGATTACCCAATTGGAAGAGAGTTTTTTCATCCTTACCTTTAAGAATGAAACCGCTGAGGTTCAGAAAGTTGAGCGGAAAATAAATCAAAATTTCATTCAGTTTCATTTTTGTTTAAAAGGGAATGCACAGCTGAGTTTCAACAAAGGAAATTATAGGCTGGAAATGCAGGAAGAAAAAGCTTTTTTGCTTTATAATCCGCAAAGAGAGTTGCCGCTGAACATCAGTGTTTCGCCCAATTCCTGGGTAGTATCCGCATTGGTTTCCATCGAAAAATTTCATGCTTTGTTTTCTGAAGAAGCGGGCTACATTGATTTTTTGAAAGAAGACAACCGGGATAAAAAATATTACACCGAAACCGACATCAGTCCTTCAATGGCCGTTGTTTTGAGTCAAATTTTAAATTTCAACCTGCATCCCTCCGTCAAAAGAATCTATTTAAAAGGAAAAGCCTATGAACTCATCGGACTTTATTTCAATCGGCCTGAAGAAGCAGATGTGGAGCAATGTCCGTTTTTGATAGATGAAAACAATGTTCGAAAAATCAGGCAAGCCAAAGACATTTTAATAAAACGCATGGCTGAACCTCCCAGTTTAAAAGAACTTTCAGAGGAAATCGGTTTGAGTTTAAAAAAACTTAAGGAAGGTTTTAAAGAAGTTTACGGCGAAACTGTTTTTGGTTTTTTGTTTGATTATAAAATGGAAGTCGCTCGAAAACTTTTGGAAAGCGGACAACACAACGTAAATGAAGTTGGGCTGAAAGTGGGATATAGTACGGCGAGTCATTTTATAGCGGCTTTCCGAAAAAAATATGGAACAACCCCAAAGAAATATGTTCAATCGGTAAATTTAGTCGGGTAGTGTTTTTTAAAAAATCTGACTCTGCATCCTCTAAAGCCTTATTTTTGCATGCATTATAGAGCTGTATATAAAAAGCCGGGAGGAGTAACGATTAACATCTTGTCTATAATAACCCGTTATTTTATTTAATTGATTGAATGGAAAAAACAGTAGAAAAAAAACAGATTCCTCCTTCCGCGCAGATATCAAAAAAAATCGGAACAAAAGGAGTGTTGCTTGTGAACCTCGGTTCTCCCGACAGCACCAACCCCAAAGATGTCAAGAAATACTTGGACGAATTTTTGATGGATCCGCGGGTGATTGATGTGCCTTTTTGGTTACGTGCGTTTATCGTGCGGGGGATTATTCTGAATACCCGTCCAAAAAAATCAGCAGAGGCTTATGAGAAAATTTGGTGGGAAGAGGGTTCCCCTTTGATTGTTTTATCGGAACAACTTCAAAATAAAATAGATCAAAACACCTCAATCCCCATTGCCATGGCCATGCGCTATGGAAAACCCAGCATCGAATCCGGGTTGCGAGAACTGGTGGATAAGGGCGTGAACGAAATTCTTTTATTTCCGCTTTATCCACAATTTGCCATGGCCACCACAGAAACCATTTTAGTTTTGGCAGAGGAACTGCGTAAAAAGCATTTCCCACAAGTGAAATTTACTTCCATACCGGCTTTTTACAATCATCCGGATTACCTCAATGTCCTTTCGGAGAGTATTTCCGAGAAATTGGAAAATCTGGAATATGACCATCTTTTGTTCAGCTATCATGGACTTCCTGAAAGGCATATCCGCAAAAGTGATATTACCGGCTCACATTGTAAGATAAATGGAGAATGCTGTGCAACCCCTTCTCCGGCTCATCAATATTGCTATCGTCATCAGTGTTTGGAAACCACACGATTGGTAGCCGAAAAACTCAACTTGAAAACAGGAAGCTACAGCACATCTTATCAATCAAGGCTGGGTTTTGACCCTTGGCTAAAACCTTACACCGACCGTACGATAGAAAAATTGGCTCTGGAAGACACAAAAAAATTGGTGGTAGTGACCCCGGCTTTTGTTTCAGATTGCCTGGAAACTCTGGAAGAAATCGCCATGGAAGGAAAAGAACTTTTTCTAGAAACCGGCGGAGAGGAGTTTACCATGATTCCTTGTTTAAATGTTCGAGAAGATTGGGTGGGCGTCCTGTCTCGATGGATTAGAGAATGGAC
>CAYPGZ010000011.1:4189-6556 GCA_964410335.1 uncultured Flavobacteriaceae bacterium
TTTCTCCACAAACGGCACTTCCGGGTCGGTGATTTCCAAAATGATTTTCTTCAGTTGTTTTTCGAATTCGGATAGAATATCCACATTTATAGCCGTATCTTTCTTTGATGACTTGGAAGAAGGTCTAACATCAAATTTTAAAAATCCATCATTCAGGCTTTTAAATGAAATTACTCCTGCCTCACATTCAGAAAAAGGTTTTTCTCGATGATACAAAGAGGCATAACATAGCACCTGAAAAGCTTTTGCGGTTTTTTCTTCGGTGGAAAGTTCATCCCATTCCACAATATATAATTCAGTGTTTTCTACCTTTCCGGTTTTATAATCAATTATTCTCAGCATCCCATTGAAATTATCAATCCGGTCCGCTTTTCCGTTGAGATAGATAGGAAAATCCCGTTCGGGGATATCCACTCTTGCACGCATTTCTCTTTCTAAATCAAGGATTTCGATGCGATTTTTGTTTTTTATTGCTGCGTGTTCATTTTTAAGAAAATTGTGAACATAACGTTTGGCAACCTCCACAATGATCAAGTTTTTTCCGGATTCCAGGGAGGTTTCTCCATATTCTTCTTTAAACTGGGAAATCACTTCTTCTTGATAGGATTCCAGCATATATTTCATTTTTATTTCATCTAAGAAATAAGTCGTTCCTTTCTCCTTTTGATAAAGCTTCTCCAATGTATCGTGGATAACTGTTCCTAAGGTATTTGCCGCTACGGTTTCTTCAACTTTTTCTGCTTCTTTTACTCCTAAAACATACCGGTCATAGTATGCCAAAGGGTTTTTTATATATAGCGTAAGCGCCGAAGGTGAAAACCCTTTTTGAGCTTGAAGTTTGAGCTTTTCCATTACCTTTTCGGTTTTTGGAATTTCTCTGGGTTGTGAATGGGTGGAAGGAATATTTTGTGATAAAATGCTCTCCTTCAAAACATGTTTTTCCTGTTTTTCAACTTTCAATTGATTCAAAAAACGACTTTTTTCACCTGAATTTAAGCTTCCGGGAATACAATCATAAAGTAAAAAAACATTTTTTGCCCGTTGAAGTAAACGATAAAAATAATAGGTGTAGATGGCATCTCTTTCTTTATAAGTGGGCAAGCCTTTTTCTTTTTTCAAATCATAAGGTATAAAAGAATGGCCACTTTTTCCGAGGGGCAAAATTCCTTCGTTGAGAGAAGTGATAATGATATTTTCAAAATCCATTCCACGGCTTTCCAGCAATCCCATTAGTTGCACCCCTTCAAAAGGCTCTCCTCCAAGATTGAGGCTTTCTGAATAAATACTGTTTTTATAAATCTGATGCAACATCCGAATGCTCTCCACAACCGGTTTTTCCATTAAAGAAAGTAGTTTGTTGAAAAAAATATGAAAATGAAACAAATATTCATTTTGGAGGTCTTTAGTCTTTTGCTTCAGTTTTTTGGTTAGTTCTGATAGTTTTTGAAGAAAAAGAATCGGATTATTTTCACACCCTCCAAAACAAAGGTCAAAGATTTCTTTTTCAGGATTCTCGGGAGACATTTCCATGATTTTGTGGTGCGTCAAAAAAACAAGGTTTTTATCTCTGATAATTTCGATGATTTTCCGAGAACGCAAATGAGAAAGCAAGGGATGTTCCAAAAGGGTCAGGACATCTTTATAGTAAAATTTATTGCCTGAAGAATGCATTCTAAAAAGCTGGTCAAAAAAGGAAGCCGGCGGAGTTTGCGCAAGAGGCAAGCCCATGGTAAGGTTAGCTTTTTCCACATTCTCGGGAAGAGAATTGAGCATCACAGGAGCAAGACTTTGGTCGCCCAGAATAACAGCGGTTTTATCGAGTTCTTCCGGCGTCATTCCGGAAAGAATTTCTCCGGCCTTCTTTGCTTGACCAATACTTTTTGGGATTCCAATAATATGGATGTTCTTGGGGTTTTTATAATTATTTCCAACCCATTTGAAGGCTTTTTCGCCCGTCGCATAGCGCTCCCAATTTTTTTGATAATCTCGGAAAAACAAGGAAGCGGCATGGTTGGGATTGTTCAAGAAAACTTCGTCAATATCCCAATAAATTTCGCCTCGATCTAAGCTGAGAATGTGCTGGATTATTTTTTGTTCTGCAGGGTTTAAAGCATTAAATCCCACAAAAACAAAATATCGATTCGAGTCAGCGATATAGTCATCAATTTTTTCAACAGCCTGGCGATATTGAAGCCCGGGATAGGCTTCTTTTTTACTCAGAAGTTTTTGCACAAAGAAGTGGTGATATTGAGGCAGTTTTTGCCAAAACGCAAGATAGTTTTCCACCAATTCTGTTTTATCCGGTCCTTTTGACCAGTGCTCAAGTTCTTTTATGTTGGATAAATAATCAAAAAAAGAAGAGGATTC
>CAYPGZ010000011.1:6656-9971 GCA_964410335.1 uncultured Flavobacteriaceae bacterium
AATAAATATCTTCCGGCTCTTTTATTTGGAAAGACAAAAGTAGTATTAGAAAAATCCTTGCCCGATGATTTTACATCCGATAAAACTTCTGAGATGAAATTTTTCATGGGTTAAAAATAAAAAAAAGCCCCGCGATTGCGAGGCTTTTTCTTGAAATTTTGGAATGTGGATTTAGTTACCTGCCTCCTTCATTCCGGGTCGGTCTTTTTCCAAAGTAACTTCAACTCGACGGTTTTCTTGACGACCGGCCGCAGTTTTATTGGAAGCAATTGGATAATCTTCACCATAACCTTCAGAGGTAATTTGTCCGGCTTCGATTCCGTGGCTTACCAAGTAAGAACGTACAGAGGCAGCTCTTTCACGGGAAAGCCTTTCATTAAGTGATGCACTACCACTGCTATCGGTATGTCCGGCAATATGGAATTTTGCATTTGGATATTCTTTCATGATATCTACAATAGCATCCAAAGCATCATTAGATTCCGGACGGATAGTAGCTTTTCCAAGATCGAACAAGATGGTTTTAGAATACTGGTTCAATTGGTTAATCACTTCCACAGTAACTTCAGGACAACCGTTGTTTTCCACAGTACCTACTTCATCAGGACATTGATCATCTTTATCAAGTACACCATCGCCATCCCTATCTTCATAAGGACATCCGTTATTTTCCTTTGGTCCTGCTTCGTTAGGACATTCATCTTCAGAGTCTATTACGCCGTCTCCATCAGCATCAGGGCAGCCGTTCATATTGGCAAGTCCTGCAACAGTTGGACAGTCGTCTTGATTATCCGGTACCCCATCTCCGTCTGTATCGGGACATCCGTTGAATTCAGCCAACCCAGCTTGGTTGGGGCATTCATCATCTTTATCTGGAATACCATCAGCATCTGAATCAGGACATCCGTTAAATTCTTTTAGACCGGGTTCGTTCGGACATTCATCCTCATCATCGTAAATACCATCTCCATCGGTATCGGTTCCTCCAAAGGAGAACTTCACTCCAACGAAATGTTGAAAATGGTCTTGGTCAAATTCTCCGGCATCCTCATCATTGTTGGTTAATGCATTTTTATAAGTTGTTTGAAGAACAAATGCCACATTATCAGTAAACCAGAAATTGAAACCCAAAGTTCCATTTCCGGTTAGGGCACCTTCTTCGTCCAACCAAGTGTATCCGGGTCCGATTCCCAGGTAAGGATCAAACCATCCGTCAGGATTAATCATACTTCTAAAACTATATTTCGCGGTTAAATCCATTGCGAAATAGGACAAATTTTCCGCGGCATCTGCCGGTAAATCGCCAAGTCGGTCAATTCTGTTGAGCGAACCGGCCAATTCCACAACAAAGCCAGAGCCCACATATCGTTCGACTCCAATTCGAGAAATTGAAGGAAACATATTCCAATGATCTCCCACATTAAAAAATTCAGAGAAAATGGTTTCACTGTGTGCATTTCCGTAGCCGCCGGGCCCGCCTCCAGTAGGATAATAATCCACTGCATTTACCCCAAGGCTTACCGCCCAAGGGTTGTTCTCATCTTGTGCTTGTGCTTCAGTAAAGCCAAGAACAAAAAGTGTTGCCAGTAATAATCTGCCAAGATGTTTCATATCTTAATGGTTTGGGGTTTTAATGTTAATATTAGCAAATATACTTTGATATACATTATTCAACCAAAACAAAGTTGATAAATTTTTCTTAACATTTCAAAAATTTTCCACCAATAATCGCTCAACAGTTTACTTATCAACAAGTTAGGCCTTCTGAGAGGAAGGATTTTGGTTTGAGTTTATTTTGTTAAAGTTATTTCAATTCAATTTGAGGAGACTATTTTAAGGCCCACAATGGAGATAATTAAGGTCGTGATAAAGAATAACCTCCAAAAAGTTGCGGGTTCTTTAAATATAAATATTCCCACCAAAACAGTACCCACAGCGCCAATCCCTGTCCAAACGGCATAAGCTGTGCCAATCGGCAGAGATTGTGTGGCTTTTACCAGTAAGTACATACTTATAGTCAAACAGAGTAAAAATCCGAGATACCAATAAACTTTTTCAGTACCGATATTTTCCTTGGCTTTTCCCAGACAAAAAGCAAAAGCCACTTCAAAAAGTCCTGCGATGATCAGTAAAATCCAATTCATTTATTTTCACTTTACCTCTATGGTGTGAGATCGATGATTTCTACTGAGCGGTCTATCTTTCGTACTAATCCTTGCAAAACTTTTCCCGGTCCGATTTCGGCAAAAGTTGTTGCTCCATCCTCAATCATGTTTTGCACACTCTGAGTCCATTTTACAGGAGCGGTTAATTGAAAAATAAGATTTTTCTTGATTTCATCGGGATTGGTTACTGCAAAAGTAGTCACGTTTTGATACACCGGACAAAAGGGAGTATTAAATTCTGTATTTTCGATAGCAGCCGCCAATTTTTCTCTGGCAGGTTCCATCAAAGGAGAATGAAAAGCTCCACCCACCGGCAATAACAAAGCCCGTTTTGCTCCGCGAGATTTCAATTCTTCACAGGCTTTTTCCACGGCAATGGTCTCGCCTGAAATTACGATTTGACCGGGACAATTGTAGTTTGCAGCAACTACGACACCTTCAGTTTCAGCACAAACAGCCTCTACGATTTCATCTTCCAAGCCCAAAACTGCAGCCATAGTCGAAGCTTGTAATTCACATGCTTGTTGCATGGCTAAAGCGCGTTGAGAAACCAATTTTAACCCATCTTCAAAATTTAAACATCCATTGGCCACTAAAGCTGAGAACTCGCCCAGAGAATGGCCTGCTACCATATCGGGTTTGAATTTTTCGCCCAGTGCCTTGCTTAAAATTACGGAATGCAGAAAAATTGCAGGTTGGGTAACCTTGGTTTGTTTCAACTCTTCGGGAGAGCCTTCAAACATTACATCCGAAATTGAAAAACCCAAAATGTTGTTGGCTAAATGGAAAAGTTCCCGGGCTTCAAAGTTTTCTTCATATAAATCTTTTCCCATTCCTGAGAACTGAGCCCCTTGTCCGGGGAAAATTGCTGCATTCATTATTTTTGGATTATTTGGTGTTACTTTTTTGCGGGCAGTTTTTCAAAACCCATATTATATAAGGTAAAAGCAAAAATATCGGCATATTGTTCAATAGTCTTGCTCACGGGTGTTCCCGCACCGTGACCTGCATCGGTTTCAATTCGAATCAATACAGGATTGCTGCCGGCTTGTTTTGCTTGCAGTTCTGCCGCAAATTTAAAAGAATGGGCAGGAACTACGCGGTCATCATGATCTCCGGTTGTGATTAATGTGGCGGGGTATTCTACTCC
>CAYPGZ010000011.1:10071-33050 GCA_964410335.1 uncultured Flavobacteriaceae bacterium
GTGCCTGCGATATGCCACTTTTTCCCGTATTCTCCACCTCCTCGGATATTGGGCACAGCATAAATTCCTCCTTGCTCCATCCACACCGTGTTGGCCACACTAAAGGAGGGCGTCAAACTGATGTTAAAACCTCCATAGCTATATAAAATCGTGGGGTTTTTACCATTCATCTCCAGTCCTTTTTTATGAGTGATAATCATCGGGATTTTGGTGCCGTCTTTGGAGTGGTAAAAAACCTGTTTGCTTACATAATTATCAGGATTAAATTCTATTTTAGGCTGATAATACAACTCAGTATCCCCGTCTTCAATATGATATTGATAAATATTTCCCGGCGTAATGTAGTTGGTGTAAGAATAATATAAATAGGTGTCTTCTTTTTTAGCGCCAAATCCACCGGCACTTCCAACTCCCGGAAGTTGGACATCGCGAATAAAATTGCCCTCATAGTCATATTGTTTCACTTTGGAAACCGCATCGACCATGTATTCTGCAAAGAAATATCCTCCGGCTGTGGAAGGACTCAACACATTCTCTGTTTCGGGAATAAAATCCTGCCAATTTTCAGGAGAGGGATTGGCGGCATCCACCACCACAACTTTTTTGTTGGGGGCTTCACGATTGGTTACAATAAAGAGTTTGCCTTTATGACTGTCGATTATATAACTATCGGAATCAAAATCCTCCAAAATAGGAATCAATTCAGCATTTGGATTATTCAAATCTTTGATAAATAGTTTGTTTCCTGAGGTGGATTCGCTGGCAGTAACTACCAAATAATTGTTGTCTTCGGTCACATATCCTCCCACATAGCGATGTTTCTCGGCTTGTGTTTTCCCAAAAACAATTTTATCCTCAGATTGAGGCGTTCCCAGTTTATGATAATACAATTTGTGCCAATCTGTTTTAGCAGATAATTCACTGCCTTCCGGTTTGTCGTAACTTGAATAATAAAAACCTTCATTTCCTTTCCATGAAAGTCCACTGAATTTAACATCGGTAAGGGTATCTTCGAGGATTTCACGGTTTTCCGTATTCATCACCAAGACTTTGCGCCAGTCGCTTCCTCCGATAGAAATGCTGTATGCCAAGGTTTTTCCATCCTCGGAAAAACTCATTGATCCCAAAGAAATAGTTCCATCTTCACTAAATTTGTTAGGATCGAGAAAAACCTCAGCAGTATCGTTTTTGCTTTTTTTGCGATAAATGACCGACTGATTTTGAAGGCCGTCGTTTTTGGAGAAATATATCCAATCTCCTTCTTTGTAAGGTGCTCCTACACGCTCATAATTCCAAACTTTTGTGAGCCGTGCTTCCAATGAATCGCGAAAAGGGATGCGCTCCAGATAATCAAAAGTGACTTGGTTTTGGGCTTTTACCCAGGCTTCGGTTTCCTCACTGCGGTCGTTTTCGAGCCAGCGGTAAGGGTCTTTGACCTCGGTGCCAAAGTAGGTGTCCACCGTATCTACCTTTTTAGTTTCGGGATAAACTAAAGTGGTTTCATTTTTTTGAGAAGTTTCATCCGCACAGGAACAAATCACGGTCATAGCAAATAAGCTTGGAATTAATTTTTTCATTTTGAGTGATTTTAGAGTGGTTAAAAATATAAAAAAAGTTGTTCTTGGGGATTGATATATGTGAAATTCCCACTTATGCTTAGTTTGAAATAATTTACCTTTGCCGATAGAGGGAAAATTGATTCCCACGGAATTTCTTTTTAAAAGCCTTATTTTCCATCTCATTCAAAACCATATCATAGCAAAATAATTTCGTATGAAAAAAATTCAAATGGTTGATCTGAAAAGTCAATATGAAGGAATCAAAAACAAACTGAAACCTTCTTTGGAAAGTATTTTGGAGTCAACCGCTTTTATAAATGGTCCCGAAGTGCACACTTTCCAAAGTGAGTTGGAAGATTATTTGGGAGTTAAGCATGTTATTCCTTGCGCTAACGGAACCGATGCGCTTCAAATTGCCATGATGGGATTAGGCTTGGAACCCGGCGACGAAGTCATCACTTCTGATTTCACTTTTGCAGCCACTGTGGAAGTGATTGCCCTTTTGAGATTGACGCCCGTATTGGTGGATGTGGAAGAAAATACCTTCAATATTTCACCGGAAGCTATCGAAAAAGCCATTACCCCAAAAACCAAAGCCATCGTGCCTGTGCATCTTTTTGGTCAAGGTGCTAATATGCAGGAAATTATGAAAATTGCCGAAAAACACAATCTTTTTGTTATTGAGGACAATGCTCAGGCTATTGGTGCAAATTATCATTTTGAAGACGGCACCACAAAAAAATTGGGAACAATCGGGGATGTAGGTACAACTTCTTTTTTTCCCTCTAAAAATCTCGGATGTTATGGAGACGGCGGCGCAATTTTCACGAATGACGATCAATTAGCCCACCGGATTAGAGGAATTGTAAACCACGGAATGTATGAACGCTATCATCACGATGTGGTTGGGGTAAACTCTCGATTAGACAGCATACAAGCAGCGGTTTTGCGTGTTAAGCTACCCAAACTCGACGAATACAATGCAGCACGACGGGAAGCTGCGCATAATTATTCCGAGGCTTTTAAGAACAATAAAAACCTTATTGTTCCGGAGATTTCAGGGGCTCCCGACACCCATGTTTTTCATCAATATACCTTGCGGATATCGAATTCGGCTAAGGACAAAAACGCCTCAACACGAGATAAACTTGCTGAGCATCTCATGCAGAATGGAATTCCTTTTGGAATTTATTATCCAATTCCTTTGCATTCACAAAAGGCTTACCACGACAAAAAATACCGCGAAGCAGATTTCGGTGTAACCAACCGATTGGTGCAAGAGGTGATTTCACTACCCATGCACACCGAACTGGATGAAGAACAAATTGAATTTATTACTGAAAAAGTGAATGAATTTACAGCGAAAAATTCATAGCCAAGAATAGATATTACTCCAAAATTTTTCTTTTTTCAGTTTAGATAAAAAACCTTGCCGAAAGCACTTCCGGCAAGGTTTTTTTATGAATCATAAATTCGGTTTATCCACATTTGGATGACCCGCAATCTTGACACGTCAAACAGCCTTCTTGATAAACCAGATTGGTGGAATCACAGTTTCCGCATTTTTGTTTTCGAGTTTTGGTTCCGTCAGCAATATAGCGTTTAAGCGCTCGGGCAACTCCGTTTTTCCAAGTGTTTATCGATTCGTTGTCCAGTTGCATACTATTGATTAATTCCACTACTTTATCGATGGGCATTCCATGGCGCAACGTACTGGAAATCAATTTTGCATAATTCCAAAATTCGGGATTAAACTTATGGGAAAGTCCTTCAATGGTGGTTTTGTAGCCGCGTTTGTTTTGATATTGGAAATCATATCGAGAAACACCTTCCTCATTTCTGTTTTTAATAATCAGTCCCTCATCAACCCATCGCGGCAATAAGATCCCGTCTTCATCATCAGCAAGACCGGTAAAAATTTCATACGGTCGCCCATCAATCACCCCAATAAAGGCAACCCATTTTTCTTTGTTATTTTGAAATTTCACCACATCCGCTTTCAGCGTTTGTGGGCGTTTTGTAGGAAAAGTGCTATGTTCTTCTTCTTTTTCCTCCTTTTTTTCTTCATTGGAAATCAAAACTCCACTTCGGGAACCGTCTCTATAAACAGTAACGCCTTTACAACCTGCTTCCCAAGCTTCCATATAAAGTTTTCCGACCAATTCTTCGGGAACATCTTGCGGCATATTGATGGTCACACTGATGGAATGATCCACCCATTTTTGAACTGCTCCCTGCATTTGCACTTTTGTTAGCCAGTCCACATCATTTGAAGTGGCTTGGTGATAGGGAGATTTTTTCACCAGCTTGTCGAGTTCCTGCTGCGTGTATTCTTTTTGTGTATCATATCCGTTTATTTCCATCCAATCCTTAAAACGATGGTGAAATACAGTGTATTCCTCCCAACTGTCCCCTACTTCGTCCACAAAATCCACGCGGGTATCTTTGTCATTTGGATTTACTTTTCGACGACGTTTATAAACAGGCAAAAACACGGGCTCGATTCCGGAAGTGGTTTGCGTCATCAAACTCGTGGTGCCGGTTGGAGCAATGGTGAGCAAGGCAATATTTCTTCGGCCATATTCCAACATTTCATAATAAAGTTTTTCATCGGCCTCTTTTAAGCGAAGGATAAAGGGATTTTCTTTCTCCCGATCGGAATCAAAGATAGTAAAAGCTCCTCGTTCTTTAGCGGCATACACCGATGCACGGTAGGCTTCCAATGCAATTGTTTTGTGGATTTCCACCGAAAAGTCCAAGCCCTTTTTGCTTCCGTATTTAATATTCAACGCAGCCAACATATCGCCTTCAGCGGTGATACCAATACCTGTTCTTCGACCTTCTTCTGCTTTCTTTTTAATGTTAAGCCAAAGATTTCGTTCTACTCTTTTGGTTTCATCATCTTCGGGATCGGCTTCAATTTTATAAAGAATAGCATCGATTTTTTCTAGTTCTAAGTCGATAATATCGTCCATAATTCGCTGGGCATAGGCAATATGCTTTTTGAAAAGCGGAAAATTGAACTTCGCTTTTTTTGTAAAAGGATTTTCGACGTATGAATAAAGGTTGATAGCCAACAGCCTGCAAGAATCATAAGGGCAGAGTGGAATCTCGCCACATGGATTTGTGGAAACGGTGCGATACCCCAAATCGGCATAACAATCCGGCACTGATTCTTTAATTATGGTATCCCAAAACAAAATTCCCGGTTCGGCAGATTGCCATGCATTGTGCACGATTTTATCCCAAAGTTTACGCGCTTCAATTTCTTTTGAAAATTTGGGGTTTTCACTAAAGACCGGATATTTTTGAGTATAATTTTTTCCTTCTTTCACTGCCTGCATAAACGCATCGTCTATGCGAACCGAAACATTTGCCCCGGTCACCTTCCCTTGCTCCATTTTGGCATCAATAAAATCTTCGGAGTCGGGATGATTAATAGACACCGAAAGCATCAAAGCTCCGCGACGTCCATCCTGCGCCACTTCCCGAGTGGAATTGGAATAACGCTCCATAAAAGGCACAATCCCGGTCGAGGTTAAGGCTGAGTTTTTCACTGCGGATCCTTTCGGACGAATGTGCGAGAGATCATGCCCCACACCCCCGCGACGTTTCATAAGTTGCACTTGCTCTTGGTCGATTTTCAAAACTCCACCATAAGAGTCCGACGGACCGGAATTTCCTATCACAAAACAATTGGAAAGAGAAGCAATCTGATATGGATTTCCGATTCCTGTCATCGGCCCTCCCTGAGGCACTATATATTTAAAATCTTTGATAAGGTCAAAAATCTCATCTTCCGTCATCGGATTGGGATAGGCTTGTTCCACACGTGCAATTTCCTTGGCAAGCCGACGATGCATATCATCCGGAGTTTTCTCAAAAACATTCCCGTCTGAATCTTTGAGGGCATATTTGTTCACCCAGACTCGAGCGGCAAGATCGTCACCTTTGAAATACTCCAACGAAGCCCGAAAAGCTTCATCTTGAGTATATTTCTTTTTGTTTTTTAATGCAAGGGGTAGAGACATGACAGTGAGTTATTTAAGGTTTTTTAATAGATTTTGGTTGTGTAAAGCTACAAAGATATAGATTACTTTTCCAAATGATTTTTCAAAAAGTTATCAAGATTGTATTGTTAACTTGCTCATTTATAAATATATAAAAATTTATAAACCATCAAAAGTTTACAAAAACGCAAAAGAATGTTATCCAATAAGGAATGAAAGAAGATAATTTTCTGAGAGTAGCATCAGGAAGGAAAAAGAAAAAATCAGTTTCTTCAAAAATAAAGAGGTGATAGTATAAACAAAAAAAGCCCTTCCAATTGGAAAAGCTTCTCATCGGTCTGAAATAATCAAACCTCAACACAACTTCTTAAAAATTGCGGTCTGGACGGGACTCGAACCCGCGACCTCCTGCGTGACAGGCAGGCATTCTAACCAACTGAACTACCAGACCAATTTATGAACTTATCCTTTTCTAAAGGAGCGGCAAATATACATAGGTTTTTAAATTTATAAAACTGTTTTCCTTTTTTTATTTCTTCAAATACGTGATAAATTCCATTACCGACAAAATCTGTGATTTCCAGAATAATATAAAATAGAATTGTATTTTTCTAATTCCTTATTTTTTAAGTGGAAGCAGGAAATTTCAAAATTAAGCTTTCCCATAAAAGGGCTCCTATCATCGCAAATTCCGTAACTTTGACGGGATGGGCAAAACCGATATTCACATACTCCTAAAAACCCTTCCTGCTGCTCCGGGCGTATATCAATATTATGATAAGGAAGGAAAAATCCTTTATGTAGGAAAAGCAAAAAATTTGAAAAAACGGGTGCTCTCCTATTTTAATAAAAAACACGAGAGTCATCGCATCGCCTTGATGGTCAGAAAAATAGAAGACATCAAACATATCGTTGTTGATTCGGAAACAGATGCTCTTTTGTTGGAAAACAATCTGATTAAAAAACATCAACCCCGCTTTAATGTGATGCTGAAGGACGACAAGACTTATCCTTGGATTTGCATCAAAAAAGAGAGGTTTCCACGGGTTTTTCCAACCCGAAAAATCATTAAAGACGGAAGTGAATATTTTGGTCCTTACACCAATTTCAAAACCGTAAATACGCTTTTGGATTTAATAAAAGGCTTATATCCCTTGCGGACTTGCAATTATGACCTCTCCGAAGAAAAAATCCAAAAAGGAAAATATAAAGTCTGTTTGGAATATCATTTAGGAAATTGTCTCGGCCCGTGTGAAGGTTTGCAAAGTGAGGAAGATTATCAGAAAAATATCGAGGCTATCAGACAAATTATCAAGGGAAATTTTAAGGATTCTCTGGGACGTTTCAAAAAGCAGATGAAGGAACATGCAGAAAAAATGGAATTTGAACAGGCTCAACGGATAAAAGAAAAAATAGAGGTACTTGAAAAGTATCAAGCCAAATCCACTGTGGTGAATCCAAAAATCAACAATGTGGATGTCTTTTCGATAGTAAGCGATGAACAATTCGGTTATGTGAATTTTCTTCAATTATCCCATGGATCCATTATTCGGGCGCACACTATAGAAATAAAAAAGAAACTTGAGGAAAGCGATAAGGAACTGCTGGAATTGGCAGCTACCGAAATGCGACAACGTTTCAATTCATTCTCTCCTGAAGTTTTTGTGCCTTTTAAAATTGATTTGGGAGAAAAAATAAAAGTGACCGTACCCAAATTAGGCGACAAAAAAGCTTTGGTCGATTTGTCTTTGCGCAATGCAAAATACTTCCGTCAAGAGAAATTCAAACAGATAAAAATCACTGATCCCGACCGACATGTAAACCGCCTTATGGCGCAAATGAAAAAGGATCTTCGCCTTTCTGAAGAACCGCGACATATCGAATGTTTTGACAACTCGAATATTCAGGGCACAAACCCTGTGGCGGCTTGTGTGGTTTTTAAAAACGGAAAGCCCAGCAAAAAAGATTACCGAAAATTCAACATCAAAACCGTTGAAGGACCGGATGATTTTGCTTCCATGGAAGAGGTTGTTTTCCGACGCTATCGCAGGTTGTTGGATGAAAATGAACCGTTGCCCCAGCTTATTGTTATCGATGGCGGAAAAGGCCAACTTTCCTCAGCTTTGAAAGCCCTGGAAAGATTGGATTTACGTGGAAAAATCGCCATTCTTGGAATTGCCAAACGCCTGGAAGAACTCTTTTTTCCCAACGATCCGGTGTCTTTATATCTCGATAAAAAATCAGAAACCCTGAAAATCATCCAGCAACTTCGCAACGAGGCTCATCGGTTTGGCATTACTTTTCACAGAAATAAGCGCAGCAAATCGGCTTTGGGCTCAGATTTGGTAGCCATTCCGGGAATTGGAGAAAAAACCGCGATGGAACTCCTGCGACATTTTCGTTCGGTGAAGCGTATTTCTGAAGCTTCAGAAAAAAAACTGGCAGAAGTAGTCGGGAAAAGCAAAGCCGGAATTGTTTATCATCATTATCATTACAATTAATGTTTCAGCTATTAACGATATTTCTATAAACTCCGGTCAATCTTTTTCAAATAAGAACAGAAATTGAATACTTTTGTAAATAAATTCATCGGGTACAAATGCGGCTTGCACTTTTTGTAGTTTTTTTCACTATTTCCCTACCTTTTCACGCACAGGATAGTTTAGATTATCCCAAAGAACCAAAAGTTGGATTGGTTTTAAGCGGTGGTGGAGCAAAAGGTTTGGCGCATATCGGAGTTTTGAAAGTTATCGACAGTGCCGGAGTGAAGATTGATTACATCGCAGGAACCAGCATGGGAGCCATCATTGGATCTTTGTATGCATCGGGATGGTCCGGAAAACAATTGGATTCGATTTTTCAAGTAACCGATTTTAATAAATTATTGCAGGACAAACTTCCCCGGCAAGCAAAATCTTTTTATGAAAAAAAGCAATCCGAAAAATATGTGGTTGCCTTGCCCTTCGATAATTTTGAAATACGTTTTCCTTCAGCACTTTCCAAAGGACAAAATATTTTCAACCTGATGACAAAACTGACAGCTCATTTGGATCCCTCCGAAAATTTCAAAGATTTACCCATTCCTTTTTTTTGTATAGCCACCAATATCGAAACCGGAAAACAAGTGATTTTGGATAGCGGCTCTCTGCCTCTTGCCGTTTCTGCCAGTGGCGCCATTCCTTCTTTTTTCAGCCCTGTGGAAATCGATGGACAACTGCTGGTGGACGGAGGTGTTGTCAATAATTATCCCATAAAACTTCTGAAGGAAAAAGGAATGGATATTATTATTGGCGTGAACGTTCAGGACAGCCTTTCCCAACGAAAAAATTTAAATAATGCTCTGGAAATCCTTAATCAAATCAACAATTTTGAGAATATTCAGAGCATGCGCGAAAAACGCAAATTGACTGATATTTATATTCGACCGGACATCAGCAATTTCAATATTCTTTCTTTTAAGGAAGGAAAAAATATCATTGCTGAAGGCCGTTATGCCGCACTTTTTAAGTTCGAAAAGTTGAAAAAAATTGCGGAAAATCAAACACAACAAGTTCGTGAGGTTACTATTCCTCCTTCTGATTCGATTTATGTGAAAAACATTATCATAAGAGGAAATCATGGTTATCCCAGAAGCTATGTCAGGGGAAAATTTCAACTCAAACAATATGAAAAAACCTCCTACGAAAATATTTTCGAGGGAATAAACAATCTTTCGTCAACAGGAAATTTCAGCAGGATAAATTATAGTTTTCAAAAAAATGGAAATGGAAAAGATGTGATTTTAGACCTTAGCGAAAGTGACAATAAAACCAGTTTAAAATTCGCCTTACATTATGATAAACTTTATAACACCGCATTGTTGTTGAACTTCACCCAAAAAAGTCTGCTGTGGGACAATGACATTCTTTCTATGGATTTTATTTTAGGCGATAACATCCGCTATAATTTTGATTATTTCCTCGATAAAGGAAAGTATTGGAGCTTAGGACTGAACTCCAAATACGATCATTTTGAACAAGACGTGGATTTTGAAATTGTACGGAAACTTGCTGATCTCAATGATTTTAATGTAAATCAAGTGGAAATTGATTACGCTGATTTCACCAACCAACTCTATGCAGAAAGTTTCTTTATGGATTTTCGTTTAGGTCTTGGTATAGAGCATAAATATGTGCGAATCAAAACCGAGACCATCATCGCCGAAACCGAATTGAACGACAATCTCGCTTTTACCATATTGGAACAAACCAATTTGTTTAGTGCATTTACCTATTTGGAAATGGACACTTATGACAATATATATTTCCCGTCAAAAGGTTTTCGTTTCCGCGGGGATTTTCATGCCTATCTTTTCTCTTCAAAATCCACCATGGATTTCAGTGAATTTGCCATTGCGGAAGGTAAAATCGGCTATGCCGTTTCTCCCTTCAAGAAATGGGCTTTTCGCATTTTTTCTTCCATGGGTTTCAGAATTGGAGATAATGGCACAAGGGCGTTGGATTTTTATTTAGGTGGATATGGCTATAAACCCACCAACAATTTAGTACCCTTTTTTGGATATGATTTTTTGGAAATATCCGGTGATAGTTATATCAAAGCTTTGGTGGAAGTGGATTATCAATTTTTGGAGAAAAACCACCTGATTGCCAGTTATAATATTGCCAATGTCGGTGAAAACCTACTCAGCACAAATGAGATTTTTTCTGCTCCTTTCAGCGGTTTTGCAGTGGGTTATGGGTTGGAAACTTTTCTGGGCCCCATCGAAATTAAATATTCTTATTCGCCGGAAACAACCGAAAGTGAATGGTTTTTTGGTGTGGGTTTTTGGTTTTAAGCATCCTAAAAAAACCCTGGTTTTAGGAATCTTTTCCCACTAAAATCAAATTTAAAACATATTCCGTTTTATCCTGAATGGGAAGTTTTTCGGGATAAGGTTCTAGGCGATACGTTTTTACGGAAATGTTTTCCATATCAAACAAAGGTGTACTTTTTCCTTGAATATCAAAAAGCACATTTTTGTTTTCCACCGGCTCAGTATTTTTTTGAATCTCCAACCTGACTTTGGCTTCTCCGGCCCAAACACAAGTCACTTTTTTTGGGCATCGCGAATCCGAAATCACCTCGGCAAACTTGATGGTATAATCTCCAAACCCTACCGTCTTGCCATACTTTATTTTGCAAACGATTTTTGGAGATTTTACCGCAAGAGAATCCGATTGGGCATTCACAGAAAATGCCATCAAAATCAGCAACAGGGAAAAAAAGTTTTTCATAGGCGAAAAATACAAAAATTATTTTTTCTCCCGGGCAACATTTCCCATCATGAATTTTTTATTTTTTAACCCAAAGCAACATCCAAGGTCATCATCACAATAAATCCGCCGATAAAACCCATCGTGGCTATATCCGTAAATCCTCCTCGAATGGATTCGGGGATAACTTCTTCAACCACCACAAAAATCATGGCTCCTGCAGCAAAACATAAAGCATACGGCAAAATCGGCTCAAACGTCATTACCGCCCATGCGCCCAATACGGCAGCCATTGGTTCCACTATAGCCGAAAGCTGTCCGTAGTTGAAACTCTTCCACCGACTCATGCCTTGTCGCCGCAAAGGCATGGAAATGGCAATGCCTTCAGGAAAGTTTTGAAGACCAATTCCCATAGCTAAAGCAACCGCTCCACCGATAGTTGCTCCTTCAAAACCGGCGGCCACACCGCCAAATAAAACACCAATGGCCAAGCCTTCCGGAATGTTGTGCAAAGTAATGGCAAGAGTCAACAAAACCGACTTGTGCCATGGAGTTTTCACGCCTTCTTTTTCTGACATTTTAAAATTAATATGCAGATGAGGAAGCACTTTATCCAACCCAAACAAAAAAAACGCACCCAATGCAAATCCGGTAACTGCGGGAATCACTTTCACAAAACCTTCCCCGGGACTCATTTCAATTCCGGGAGCCAAAAGACTCCAAAAACTGGCGGCAACCATCACACCTCCGGTAAAGCCGAGCATGCCGTCAAAGAAAGCGCGTTTTATATTTTTGAACAAAAACACGAACGAAGCGCCCAACATGGTCACGCCCCATGTGAAAAGCGTGGCGAAAAAAGCCGCCAAAATAGGATCAATACTCCCAAAATAATCAATAATTGTATCCATCATAATCAAGTGGTTTTAAGGTAAAGGTTAGATGCGGTTTTATTGGAAATTATCTTTTCCTCACCGTCGATTTTTATGCGCATGGAATGATCAAATTCTTCTTTTTCCAACACTTTAATTTCTTTTCCCAATGCGATTTTATTTTTATCCAGATATTGGAGAAATTCCGGAGAGGAATCTTTCACGCCTACACAAATTCCAAAATCGCCGACTGTTAATTTTGAAAGCAAAACTTGGTTGGCATCTACAAAATTTCCCTTTTCATCAGGAATGGGATCTCCATGAGGATCGCGTTTGGGATATCCCAAAAATTCATCGAGCTGACGAATAAGTTTTTCAGATTTTATATGCTCTAACTGTTCCGCAATTTCATGCACTTCGTCCCAAGAAAAACCGAGTTTGTCAACCAAAAAAACTTCCCAAAGACGGTGTTTTCGAATAATTTCTATGGCGGTTTGTCTTCCTGTTTTACTCAGTTTTACGCCTTGATATTTTTTGTAATTCACCAATTTTTTTTCAGATAAACGCTTTATCATATCGGTTGCCGAAGAAGCTTTAGTCTCCATTTCTCCCGCCAGGGAATTTGTGCTCACACCGCTGGAGTATGCTTTTTCTAAATGAAATATGGTCTTGAGATAATTCTCTTCCGAGTAGGTGAACATAGCTTTTTTATTATGATGCAAAAATATATATTTATACAATATGAAACAAATTTTTTAGCCTTGTCTAAAAATAATGAGTAAGTTTGTCCAAAAAATACGGCATGAAAAATCCTTACTTCTTTTTATTTATTTTGTGGGTGCTATGCGAAAGTTTAAATGCGCAGGAAAAAGAAAATATTTTTCCGGCTATTATCACCGATCGGCCGGATCAAACGGAGTCTCCTGCAGTGGTGCCAAAGAATTTTCTTCAAATCGAAACCGGTTTTTTATATTCTGAATCAAAGGAAAACGGAATTACTGAAAAAGAGTGGGTTTACAATTCCAGCTTATTTCGTTATGGGCTCCTCGAAAATCTGGAATTGCGACTGGCACTCGAAATTCTGAGTCAGGAAAGACTTTGGAATCCGGGAAATAAAACTTCCTTTTCAGGAACAGGGCCATTAAATATCGGATTTAAAATCGGGGTGACAGAAGAAAAAGGCATTTTGCCAAAAATCGGTTTTTTGGGAGGAGTTTTTTTGCCTTTTACAGCATCCGATGAATTTAAGCCTGAAAACACGGGCGGCGATTTCCGTTTGGCCTTTTCCCATACTTTGAGCGAGAGATTGGATTTTTCTTATAATTTGGGGATTTCTTGGGATGGCGTGGCACCTCATACAATTTATATTTATTCAGCTGCTTTGGGTTATGCCTTATCGGAAAAAATTTCAGCTTTTGTAGAAATATTCGGGGATCTTCCGGAGGGAAACGAAGCAGAGCATTTTTTTGACACCGGAATCACTTATTTGATTTCAGACCAGTTGCAAATCGATTTAGCCGGCGGAACCGGTCTTAATACTGCCAAATATTTTTTTATCGGTGCTGGGGTAAGCATTAGATTACCTGAGTAAATGAAATTTCAACAAAAAAAATATTTAGGATTTAATCTTACTCGATATTCTATTTAAAACCACTATTTTCGGCGTGGATTTTGCTATCTTGGCGGTATGCGTATTTATTTTTTCACTTTTATTTTCTGTGTAGGATTAACAAGCGGTTTTTCTCAAAATCCCGCCTTGGCACAAAATTATTTTGACCAAGGCGACTACGAAAAAGCGCTATCTATTTTCAAGGAACTTTACGAATCAAACCCCAACAACATCAATTACTTACAAAAAATGGTGGCTACTTATCAAGAGTTGGGAAACTATGAAATGGCCACCAAGATTTTGATGCAAAAAGTGATGAGCACTTCGCGTCATCCCGATTTATTTGTCGAATTGGGATACAGCCTTCAACTTCAGGGAAATAAAGAAGCCTCCAATGAAAATTACATCAAAGCCATTTCCTTGGTGAAAGAAAATCCGTTTTATGCCCATTCGGTGGGAGAAGCTTTTTTGCGGCATAATCTGTTGGATCAAGCGGCACAAACCTATGAAACGGCAAGGGAACAAGCCCCCAATGCCAATTTCACCATTCAACTGGCACGGATTTATGGAGAACAGGGAAAAACTGAGGAAATGTTCGTCAATTACCTAAAACTTATTGAAGAAAATCCAGGCTTGTTTAATACTGTGAATCGTTTTCTTGACCAATATATTACCGACGAAGCCGAGAACGAAGCCAACCAAATTTTCAGAAGATTGTTACTGAAAAAGCTTCAAGAAAACCCCGACGTCCTCTACAATCAAATGCTCAGCTGGCTTTTTACTCAACAGAAAGATTTCAAAAATGCCTTTGTGCAGGAAAAAGCCATTTCGATGCGCAGTGAAGGCGATTTGAAACGAATTTTTGATTTGGTTTATGTGGTCCGATCTGCTAAAGAGTATGAAACCGCAAAAGAAATTTTGAATTATCTCATCCAAAATTCCGTCACCGATGAAGATACGCTCAATGCCTATTTTATTTTATTAGACATACGAGCCAAAACAGCCGAGAAAGAGGAATATCCAGAAGTGCAGAAAGAGTTTGAAGATTTGTTGTCCCGATATGGAAAAGGAGGAAAAACGATGTTTATTCAAATCATTTACGCCGATTTTTTAGCGTTTAAGCTCGGGGAAATAGAACAGGCAAAAACCATTTTAAACGGTTTTTTATCCCAAGAAATCGGTCTTTTTCATGAGGCAAAAACAAAAATGAAATTGGCTGATATTTTGGTTTTAGATGAAAAATTCAATCAGGCTTTGATTTATTACAGTCAAGTTCAGAAACTCGTGAAAAACGACATTTTGGCGCAGGAAGCTCGCTTCAAAGTGGCACAAACCAGCTACTACAAAGGCGATTTCGACTGGGCTTTAACTCAGCTTGATGTTTTGAAATCTTCCACTTCACAACTCATCGCCAATGATGCCATGGAACTCAGCCTCCTCATTAAGGATAATTCTCTTGAAGATTCCACCCGAACGGCTTTGAAAAAATTTGCGAAAGCTGATTTGTATATTTTTCAGAAGAAACACACTCCAGCACTTCAGGTATTGAATGAAATTCTGGAAAATCATGAGGGGGAAAGTATTATTGATGAAGCTTTGTTTCGAAAAGGACAACTTCTCGAAGAAATGAAGAAATATGAAGAAGCAGAAATGGCTTATCAAAAAATCATTGCCGAACACAAAACGGATATTTATGCCGATAATGCCTATTTTGCGCTTGGAGAACTTTATCGGCTTCATTTAAACCAACCCGAAAAAGCCCAAGAAAATTACGAACAAATTATTTTTAATCATCAAGACAGTATTTATTTTGTAGAGGCGCGAAAATATTTTAGACAACTACGAGGCGATGAACTGGAATAGATCCTAAATCCCAGAATAGCGCCTCTCTTACTTCTACAAGCTTACTTCAATAATCTAATCTCTTCCGTTTAAAATGTATATTTACAACGTTACTATTAATATCGAAGAAAGTGTTCATGCTCAGTGGCTCGATTGGATGAAAAATCAGCATATTCCGGAAATGCTGGCCACGGGTAAATTCTCCAAAGCTTTAATGTGCCGGGTCATGGTGGAGGAGCAAATGGGCGGAATAACCTACTCTGTGCAATACACCACCGACAGTAAGGAAACATTGGAAAAATACTATCAGGAAAATGCCAAAACGCTTCGAGCAAAGTCTAAAGCTTTTGAAGGAAAATTTGTGGCCTTTCGCACCGAAATGGAAGTGACATTCGAATTATAAGATCAAAATTTTAAGATTTTTTCCCAACACAAAGCTTTAATAAAAAAAGCTTCGCGAACTTTGCGACAAATCTATTGCGTGTTGGGATTTAAGAAAAGCTTCTCGATAAAAGAAAATTATTTTCAAGATTCATCCTTCTCTCCAGGAGGATCAGGAAGCGTTCGTGCCAAAAAACACCTCGGACAGCATTTTCTGCATGACAAGCATACCGCCGAAAAAATTGCAGCCACTTTAAGTTTGGAAACTTATAAAAATGTTCTCGAAATTGGTCCCGGCACAGGAGCTTTGACTAAATATCTTCTAAGAAAAGAGATTGACGTCATTGCCATGGATTTGGATAAAGAATCCATCGAATATCTGCAGTCCCACTTTTTTGAAGAAAATCCCGGACTGAATCCGGAGAAATTAAAAATTATTGAAGCCGATTTTTTAAAGTTCGATTTATCTGAATTATTTAAAGAAGAAGCCTTTGCAGTAACCGGAAATTTCCCCTACAACATATCTTCTCAAATCGTTTTTAAAGTGCTGGAACATCGCTCAAGAATTCCGGAATTCACGGGAATGTTTCAAAAAGAAGTGGCTCAACGAATTTGTGAAAAAAAAGGGACAAAAA
This sequence comes from uncultured Flavobacteriaceae bacterium, assembly GCA_964410335.1. Taxonomy (GTDB): domain Bacteria; phylum Bacteroidota; class Bacteroidia; order Flavobacteriales; family Flavobacteriaceae; genus DASSWG01. Next base: position 26,229 of record CAYPGZ010000011.1, read on the forward strand.
CCTATGGGATTTTGTCGGTTTTGGTGCAGGCTTTTTATGATGCGGAATATCTTTTCACCGTCAAGCCCGGAGTTTTCAACCCTCCGCCAAAAGTGGATAGTGGGGTTATTCGCTTGCAGCGAAAAGACCATTTCAAGCTTCCGTGTGATGAAAAATTGTTTTTCAAAATTGTGAAAACGGCCTTTAACCAACGAAGAAAAACCCTTAGAAACAGCTTAAAAAGTTTTGATTTAAGCACAGATTTAAAAGAAGATAGTATATTTGGCAACCGCCCGGAACAACTCGACGTATCGGGTTTTATCGGTTTGACCCAAAAAATCGAAAGCGATGCAATTTCAAATTAGCAACGAATTTGTCGAGGAAACCAGAAGGCTCATCGAAGAAGCCAACAACGAAAAGTTGTTGAAGCATCTCGGAGAATTACACCATGCCGATATAGCGGAAATTTTGGATGATTTGTCTCTTGAGGAGGCAATCTATATCATCAAACTTCTCGATAGTCACAAAACCGCCGAGGTTTTGATGGAAATCGATCCGGTCGATCGTGAAAAGGTTCTCAACAGTCTTTCTCCACAAGAAATCGCCGCTGAAATTCAGGCGATGGACACCGATGATGCCGCGGACATTGTTGCCGAACTTCCTCCCGACATCAAAACGCAGGTCATTGCCCAAATTGAAGACGAGGAACACGCCGGGAATATCGTTGAACTACTCCGTTATGATGAAAATTCAGCGGGGGGATTGATGGCCAAAGAGCTGGTAAAGGTAAACGAAAACTGGAGCGTCACCGGATGTGTTTCCGAAATGCGTGCCCAGGCTGAAAACGTCACTCGGGTGCATTCCATTTATGTGGTGGACAACATGGATAGACTCAAAGGCAGGCTCTCCTTAAAAGATCTATTGACCGCTCCACGAAAAGCACAAATCCGAGATGTGTATATCAAGCAGGTGGATTATGTGAATGTACACACCGAAGGGGAAGAAGTGGCTCGAATCATGCAAAAATATGATTTAGAAGCCATTCCCGTGGTCGATGAAATGGGCAGGCTCGTGGGACGAATTACTATCGATGACATTGTGGATTTCATTAAGGATGAAGCCAAAGAAGACTATCAAATGGCTGCCGGTATTTCTGAAGATGTGGAAGCCGACGACACAATCTGGCAACTCACGCGCGCCCGTCTGCCTTGGTTAGTACTGGCTTTATTGGGGGGTTTTTTAAGCGTCTTCCTGCTCGAAACCTTCAACGGAGCTTTGGAAGAACATGCCTCTCTGTTTTTTTTCGTGCCTTTGATTGCGGCAATGGCGGGAAATGTGGGGGTTCAGTCCTCCGCAATTGTACTACAAGGTTTAGCAAATAAAACTTTAAAAGGTTCTCTGTGGAGTCGTTTGGCCAAAGAAATCCTGTTGAGTCTATTGAACGGTTTTCTGCTCGCATTGCTGCTGATTGTTGCGGGCACATTTTTGCTGGGTTTTGATTTTGAGCTGGGTTTGACCGTAGGAGTTTCGCTGGTTTCTGTCATTATCATGGCCTCACTTATCGGTACTTTTGTGCCGATTATACTCGACAAACGCAATATCGATCCTGCCTTGGCCACCGGTCCATTTATTACTACAAGTAACGATATTTTCGGAATTTTGATTTATTTTACCATTGCAAAAATGATGCTGGGCTTTTAGACAATTTGGTTGATTAAAAAAAAATTAAACATACAGCAATTTACTGACAAACAGCCAACTAATCCATTCATTATTATTAACTTTGCCAAAAAGAAACGCTCATGACACCCATTCCGTTTCAATGTAGGGCAAGCGTCCCAAAATCAGCAATCGACCGTTTTGGTCATGTAAATAATGTATTTTACCTGAAACTCGTACAGCAGGTAGCCGAAAAACACTGGCGACAAAAAACGCCGGTGGAAATTCGAAAAAAATTGGGTTGGGTCGTGCTCGACCATTTTGTGGAATACAAAAAACCCGCACACGAAAAAGAAATTCTTCTTTTAAAAACCTGGATTGAAAGTCACGGCAACGTAAAGTGTGTGCGGTTTACGGAAATCTTGCGGGACGAAGACGACGGAACAACCACCCTTATCGCAAAAGCAAAAACCACTTGGTGCATAATGGATTTGGTTTATTTTCGCCCCACCCGAATTACCGCGGAATTAACCGAGCCTTATTTTGAGTAATTGATATTTATGGCTTTAAAAATTCTTCATCTCGATTCCAATCATCCCTTACTTATTGAAAATCTTAATGCTCATGGTTTTGAAAATTACGAGGATTATGTTTCTGACAAAACCGAAATCGAACATAAAATCAGCCGTTATGACGGGGTGATTATTCGAAGTCGGTTCACGATAGACAAAAGATTTCTGGATGCGGCCTTAAATTTAAAATTCATCGGTCGTGTGGGTGCAGGTTTAGAAAATATCGATCAAGAATATGCGCGGGAAAAAGGCATAAAACTTTTTGCTGCACCCGAGGGGAACCGAAATGCCGTGGCCGAACACACCTTGGGGATGCTGTTGTCCCTCTTCAACAAACTCAATCAAGCCGATAGTGAAGTGCGAAAAGGAATGTGGGAACGCGAAAAAAACCGAGGCGTCGAGCTCGAAGGAAAAACAGTTGGAATAATCGGTTATGGTCATACCGGTCAGGCTTTTGCTAAAAAATTACGCGGTTTCGATTGCGAAGTTTTATGTTATGATATAAAAGAAAATTTAGGAAATCAAGACGCCCGCCAAACTGATCTGAATGAATTGAGGGAAAAATCCGATGTGCTGAGCCTTCACATTCCACAAGATGAATCCACGATAAAAATGGTAGATTCGGGATTTATCGATAAATTCACAAAACCTTTCTGGCTATTGAATGCGTCCCGCGGAAAAATCCTCGTCACCGAAGATGTGGTCGAGGCTCTGAAAACCGGAAAAATCCGAGGCGCCGGGTTGGATGTTTTGGAATATGAAAAAAATTCTTTTGAAAATCTTTTTCTTCCCGACATCAAACTGCCTTCCGCATTTCAATATCTGATTGAAGCCAAAAACGTAATCCTTTCTCCACATGTTGCAGGCTGGACTGTAGAAAGTAAAGAAAAGCTGGCTAAAATCCTCGCACAAAAAATCATTGAGGAAATGAAAAACTAATTTGTTCCACAATGAATATCTTTACGGAAAATCTTTTTTTAAAATATAATCACCATTGCAAGTTTTTAAAAAGGCGTCTTTTTTCGACAAAAATATTCCCACAGCAGTGACTATCGGCACTTTTGATGGAGTTCATGTGGGACACAGAAAAATACTTTGCCAGCTCGTGGAATTGGCTGAAAAAGAAGATCTCGAGTCCACTTTATTGACTTTTTTTCCTCATCCGCGCATGGTGCTGCAAAGCGAATCGGACATCAAGCTTATCAATACTATTGAAGAAAAAAAACGCATTCTTGAAAACACCGGGATTGACAATTTAGTCATTCATCCTTTTTCAGTGGAATTTTCGCGACTTTCTGCCCGTGATTTTGTGGAAAAAATCTTGGTTAAAGCCCTAAATGCAAAAAAAGTAATCATTGGTTACGATCATCGATTTGGACGAAATCGCACGGCAAATATCGAGGATTTAAAGATTTTTGGCGAAGAATTTAATTTTGAAGTAAAGGAAATTTCCAAGGAAGAAATCGATGAAACGGCCGTTAGTTCCACCAAAATCAGAAAAGCGCTGGAAAGTGGCGAAATAGAAAAAGCAAATACTTATTTGGGTGCTCCTTTTATGTTAACCGGCAAGGTCATCCGCGGAAAAAATCTGGGGAAGAAACTGGGTTTTCCCACCGCAAATTTGGAAATAAAAGAACCCTATAAACTAATTCCAAAAAATGGGGTTTATGTAGTTTCGTCAATCATTGATGGGAAAAAAACCTACGGAATGATGAGCATAGGCACCAATCCAACTGTTGGATTGAATAATCCCCGCAGCATCGAAACTCATTTTTTTGATGTTGATGCAAATCTATATGAGCAAACCTTGCAAATTGATTTATTGGCAAAAATCCGCGAAGAGCAAAAATTTGATACGCTCCAACAGCTTAGCGATGCAATGGAAAAAGATCGGGAGTATTCCCATAAATTTATCCGTAACCAAGAGCCTTTAAACCCTTCCTCTTAAATCTTTTTTTGTGGATAGGATTCTTTTTAAACATATAGATAACAGCGCTCTAATTGTATTTCGCGTATGTTTTGGTTTGCTGATTACCCTGGAAGCCTGGGGTTCGATTTTCACCGGCTGGGTGAAGCGGGTTTTTGTCGAACCCCAATTCACTTTTACCTTTATTGGTTTTGAATTTTTGCAACCTCTTCCGGGAAATTGGATGTATTTTTTTTATGTGGTGATGGGTATTTTTGGGGTTTTGGTCATGATTGGGTATAAATATAAATTCAGCATGATTATGTTCACACTTATGTGGACATACACCTATCTTATTCATAAAACCGCCTATAACAATCACTATTATCTCTTAATTTTGATTTGTGTTTTTATGTGTCTCGTGCCCGCACATCGCTATTCTTCGGTGGATGCACGCCTAAATCCCGCCCTCAAAAGAATCTCTATGCCCCGCTGGATTTTGTTGGCAATTATTCTTCAAATCGGAATTGTTTATACCTATGCTTCCCTCGCAAAAATTTATCCCGACTGGTTGGACGGAACCGTAGCTGACATCATGCTCACAAGTTTTGAGCATCTTCCATTCATCGGAAAAATTATTGAAGCGCCCTGGACACGCACTTTTCTCACTTGGTTTGCTATTTTGTTTGATTTATCAATTGTGCCTTTGTTGCTTTGGAAAAAAAGTAGGCTTGCGGCTTTTATTTTGGCCATATTTTTTCATTTGTGGAACAGTATTTTTCTGCAAATCGGGATTTTTCCTTATTTATCGCTAGCTTTTTGTTTGTTTTTCTTCCCTCCCATTACTATCAATAGACTTTTCTTAAAGAAAAAACCTTATTATAATAAAGGAGAAATCATAGTGCCGGCTTATAAAAAAAGCTTGTTGATCATAGGAACAATCTGGTTTGTTCTACAAATCGCTTTGCCCCTACGGCATTGGTTCATTAAGGATGATGTCCTCTGGACCGAAGAAGGTCATCGCCTGAGTTGGCGAATGATGTTGCGCAACAAGAATGGACGGATTTCCATAAAAATAATACACAAAACCACCGGAAATTCAGAGATTGTTAATCTGGATGAGTATCTTACCAAAAAACAAATCACGACTTTAGAAGCGAAACCCGATGTGATATGGCAATTCTGTCAATACTTAAAAAAGAAATATAACGAAAAGGGAGAGGAGATTGAAATTTATGTGGATTCAAAAATTAGTGTGAACCATAAACCCTATCGAACCTTTATCGATCCTAAAGTGGATATGGCTCAAGCCAAATGGGATTATTTTTTCCATAATGAGTGGATTTTACCTTCTGAACAAAAACAATAACATCACGGCTTTTGCTATTTTTGTAGCAAAATTCAGGGAGTCCGACTTTCCATAAAAAATATAATACCATTCCAATGTTACAAATCTCCAATATTCGCCAAAACAAAACCGCATATATCGCTGCGTTGAAAAAACGAAATTTTGAAGCGGAAAAAATGTTTGAAGAAATTCTTCAACTGGATGAAAGCCGACGGGCATCTCTAACCGAATTGGAGCAAACTCAGGCGGAATCCAACAAAATTTCCAAGGAGATAGGAGACTTATTCAAAACTGGGAAGAAGGAAGAAGCCCAAGTGTTGAAAGAAAAAACAAGTCAGTTAAAAGAAAATATCAAAAAACTGAATGAACAAGTAAACCGGATTTCGGAGAATTTGCAGGAATTATTATATCAAATTCCAAATGTTCCTCATGACTCTGTTCCTGCCGGAAAATCGGAGGAGGATAATGAAGAGGTTTTCCGTGAAGGCGAGATTCCAGATTTGGGAGGCAAGGCTTTAGCCCACTGGGAGTTAGCCAAAAAATATGATTTAATTGATTTTGAGCTTGGAAATAAAGTCACCGGAGCAGGATTTCCTGTTTATAAAGGAAAAGGAGCCAGATTGCAACGCGCTTTGATTGCCTATTTTCTGGATAAAAACACTGCTGCCGGCTATTCTGAATATCAAGTTCCGTTGGTTGTTAACGAAAAATCGGGTTATGGCACAGGACAATTACCCGATAAGGAAGGACAAATGTATCATATTGGAGAGGATGATTTATATTTGATTCCCACTTCTGAGGTGCCCCTGACCAATTTATTCCGAGATAATTTACTTGAAGAAAAAGATTTACCTATTGCCTGCACTGCCTACACTCCCTGTTTTCGGAGAGAAGCCGGTTCTTATGGGGCTCATGTTCGGGGTTTGAACCGTTTGCATCAGTTTGACAAAGTGGAGTTGGTTAATTTGACTACCTCTAAAGAATCCTATAACACTTTGGAAAAGATGGTAGAACACGTAAAGGAAATTTTGCGGGAACTGAAACTCCCCTATCGTATTTTAAGACTTTGTGGAGGAGATTTGGGTTTCACTTCTGCCCTGACTTATGATTTTGAAGTTTATTCTACCGCTCAAGAACGTTGGTTGGAAATTTCTTCAGTGTCCAATTTTGAAACCTTTCAATCCAACCGGATGAAAATCCGATATAAAAATAAGGAGGGCAAAAAGGAACTTGTTCATACCTTGAACGGAAGCTCATTGGCACTCCCTCGGGTGTTAGCCGGTATTTTGGAAAACTACCAAACTCCTAATGGCATTGAAATTCCGGAGGTATTAAAATCTTATACGGGATTTGAGAGG
>CAYPGZ010000011.1:33150-35054 GCA_964410335.1 uncultured Flavobacteriaceae bacterium
CCTATTTTTTATCTTCAGGATTTTCTGTTGTATTCTCCCTCATTTCCGAAGTGGTATTTCTATTTTCCATATTGGATTGGCGGGTGGTTTCATCGTCGTCTTTAGCTGCTTTTTTGAATTCTTTCAATCCTCCGCCAAGACCCCGCATCAATTCCGGAATTTTCTTTGCACCGAATAATAAAATCAGAACCACGGCAATCAGGGCTATCTGAGTCCAACCAATCTGAGCCAAGCTCAATGTTTCAATATGTGAAATCTCTGAAAACATGTCTATCAACTATTTGTATTTGCAAATTTACTCATTATTCTGCAATCACAAGTTGATTTTAAAAATTTTGCACATTGTAATTTCATAGGAAACTATTTCTTTCCTAAACCCGAAACTCAGAACTTCATTATCTTTGCCTTATGGGCAAAAAAGCACAAAAGAAAAAAAAGTTCAAGAAAAAATGGTTGCACAAATACCGTTTGGTCGTTTTGAACGAGGAAACTTTTGAGGAAAGACTCTCTTTGAAACTCACACGGCTCAATGTTTTTGTGCTTTCCGGTTTTTCAGTAATATTTCTGATCCTCTTGACTACCGTGCTTATTGCTTTTACTCCTCTACGCGAGTATATCCCGGGATACTCCTCTCCGGGGCTTCGAAAACAAGCCATAGATTTAAGTCATCGCGCCGATTCCCTTTCGGAAAGAATTCGCGAACACGAGCAGTTTTTTGCTTCTATTCAAGGGGTTTTAACAGGGAATTTGCCCGATTCCTTCATGGATACTATTCAGCGAGAACCCATCACGAATATTTCCGATGTGGATTTATCTCCCTCAGAAGCTGATTCACTTTTACGAAAACAAGTGGAGCAGGAAGATAAATACAACTTATTTGAAATGGCTATTTCACAAACCGATTTTGCTCTTTTCCCTCCGGTAAGCGGTTATATTTCTCAAGATTTTAATATTGAAAAAAGGCATTTTGCTGTGGATATAGTTACCGAAAAAAATACACCCGTAAAAGCCACTGCCGATGGCACAGTAATATTTTCAGGATGGACAGTCGAAACGGGCTATGTCATAATCCTCGAACATAGTTATGGTCTAATTTCTGCTTATAAACATAATTCTTCGCTCACCAAACAACAAGGCAGCATGGTGAAGGCAGGCGAAGTGATTGCTACTGTGGGTTCCACCGGAGAATATACCACCGGACCTCATTTGCATTTCGAACTATGGAGCGATGGTTATCCCGTAAACCCCACCGATTTTATTTCATTTGAATAAATTTATATGTCCTTTAAATCTTTTGCCGCAAAACAACTTGCAAAAATCGTCAGAAAACGTATTGATGGTTGGGCTAAAAACCCAGGAGAAACTCAGCAGAAAGTTCTCCGAAATCTTATACAGAAAGCAGAAAACACCGCTTTTGGAAGAGAACATGGTTTTAAAGATATTCATGACGCTGCCGGTTTTGCAAAGAGAGTTCCAATAAGGGATTATGAAGGAATAAAACCCTATATCGAAAGAATTATAGCCGGTGAAAAAAATATTCTTTGGCCGGGAAAACCTCTATATTTCGCAAAAACCTCCGGCACTACGAGTGGAGCAAAACATATTCCCCTCACTAGAGAATCTATGCCGGAACACATCAAAGCCGCACGAAATGCAATACTTTGCTATATCGCCGAAACCGGAAATGCCCAATTTGTGAATGGAAAAATGATTTTTCTCCAAGGAAGCCCTGAAATGGATAAGAAAGGAAATATCCCCACAGGAAGGCTTTCCGGGATCACAGCACATTATGTGCCTTCCTATCTTCAAAAAAACCGCCTTCCGAGTTGGAAAACCAATTGTATTGAAGACTGGGAAACCAAAGTTGATAAAATCATCGAAGAAACCCTTCCGGAAAATATGAC
>CAYPGZ010000012.1:0-32706 GCA_964410335.1 uncultured Flavobacteriaceae bacterium
ACCCAAAACCGTCGGCTCCCACAATTGCACCTCCATGAATCGTACAGTGATTTCCAACCTGGCATTCGGAATAGATTTTTGCTCCGGCAAAAATGGTGACTTCATTACCAATTTTCACATTATCCCCAATATAGGAATTGGGATAGATTTTCACCTTGTCGCCAATTTCCACATTTTTTCCTATATAGGCAAAAGCACCAATATAAACCTCTTCGCCGTATTTTGCGGAAGAAGAAACAAAACAGGGTTCTTCAATTCCGCTTCTGTCCATTTTCACTTGGTTATATATCTCCAACAATTTCGAAAATGCTTGCCGCGGATTATCGACTTTTATCAGGGTAGTATTAATTTCTTGTTCGGGTTTAAAATCTGTGCTGACAATACAAATCGTCGCTTGAGTGGAATATATATAGGAATTGTACTTTGGGTTGGCAAGAAAAGCAATAGAACCCTCAGTTCCTTCCTCAATTTTAGAAGCCTTATCAACCTCTGCGTCCGGGTTTCCCTCAATTTTGCCGTTGAGGATTTCGGCAATCTGTGAAGCGGTGAATTTCATGTGGTTGGTTTTATTTTTTTTCAGCGGACACCTGTAAACCTCTGTGGTTTCATAAGCGCAAAAATAGGAAAAAATCAATGAGGTGAAAAAGTCTATATTTCAATAATATAAACCTGTGGTGAGATTTCAGAAAACGGAATTTATCTTATTGTTCTTTTCCGGTTTCTTTTGGAAAACAAATATAATATTTCACCACCGGCTCCGAAAGGGCTTCCAGGTTCAACTGATCTGAAGCCTCTGTAACATCTTTTATTTTTCCGTTTTTATATAATATATTTATAGTTTCTCCCGATTTTTCATAAGCAAGATTGGATATTTTTCCGTCAAACACAAAATAGCTCCCCTCCTCATCGGATAAGGAATTTGTCGAACAAAAGCGTGCCCGCCGGAGGCTTAACTTTTCCTGCGAAATGGGTTTTTTCTTGAGTTTTATTTTTAATAAATCCCGGTTTATAATCATTCGGCATAAGTTGCTCAGCACAAAATCATCAGATTCTATCCAAATTTTCATCGCGGATATAATATCGCTGTCGTCTAATCTCGAAAAAACTCCCAACTCGTAGTCGGTGAAATTTTCAAAACCGATATCATTTCTCAGAAAAAACAAAAATGCCTCACTTGCCGGAAGTTCTTTTCCGGATTTTATCAAGTGTTTTGCACGTTTTAAAATCCGAATCAACAATTGTTCGGCCACGATTCCGGTTTTGTGAAGATAAACTTGCCAGTACATCAAGCGTCTGGCAATGAGGAATTTTTCTACAGAATAAATCCCTTTTTCCTCAACCACCAATCTGTCTTTGTAAACATTCAACATCGCAATGAGCCGTTCAGAATTGATGTTTCCTTCGGCAACGCCGGTATAAAAACTATCTCGTTTCAAATAATCCAATCGATCCATATCCAGCTGACTGGCTACCAACTGATTAAAAAAATGTCGAGGATATTCTCCTTTTAAAATTTTTTCAGCAAGGTTTAAACCTTCCTTAAATTCTTTTTTGAGTTTTTGAATAAACCGAAGGGAAATTTCTTCATGAGAAAGTCCTTTTATCAGGCTGTTTTCCAGGGCATGCGAAAAAGGGCCGTGTCCGATGTCATGCAATAAAATCGCTATGAGAAGTGCTTCTTTTTCTTCTTTAGAAAATTTCACTCCCTTATTTTCCAGCACATTGATGCACTTTTGCATAAGAAACATACAACCCAAAGCATGCTGAAAACGCGTGTGTTGTGCGCCGGGATAAACCAAATAGGAAAGTCCCATTTGTGAAATACGACGCAATCGCTGAAAAAAAGCATGCTCAATCAGCCGAAAAATTCGTTCATTCGGAATGGTAATAAACCCATAAACCGGGTCGTTTAATAATTTAATTTTGTAAGTTGGTGTCAAGCTGGATTTTTAGGCATGAAAATTGAAACAAAGATACAAATTCAGTTGTCAGTGGACGAGCGCATCAAAGAGTTACTAAAAAATGATTTTTATTTTATTCCTGTGCCTCAAGTTCCTGCAAACCCTTAATTTTTAAACCCCTGAAATCTTTAAAATAAATATATGAGCAAGATAAACGTACTTTGGGTAGATGATGAAATTGATTTGCTGAAACCCCATATTCTTTTTTTAGAAGAGAAGAATTACAAAGTAACCACCTGTCAAAGTGGCACTGAAGCCATTGAAGAAGTAGAAAAACAAAATTTTGATATTGTTTTTTTGGATGAAAACATGCCCGGTCTTTCCGGTCTGGAAACACTTTCCGAGATCAAAGAAAAAAGAAATAATCTCCCCGTGGTGATGATTACCAAAAGCGAGGAGGAACATATTATGGAAGATGCCATTGGCGGAAAAATCGCCGATTATCTTATAAAACCGGTGAACCCCCATCAGATTTTATTGAGTTTGAAAAAAAACCTCGACCACTCGCGTTTGGTATCCGAAAAAACCACTTCCAACTATCAGCAGGAATTTAGGAAAATCGCGATGGAGATGTCCATGGTCAATTCGCATCAAGATTGGGCAGAGCTTTATCAACGGCTTGTTTATTGGGAAATGCAATTGGAGAATATCGAAGATACCGGCATGTTTGGGATTCTGGAATCGCAAAAGGTCGAAGCAAATAGTCAGTTTTTTAAATTCATCGATAAAAATTATCCTTCTTGGTTTGCCGAAAGAGCAGATGAAGCGCCGGTGATGTCTCACACTGTTTTCAGAGAAAAAGTTGTTCCTGAATTGAGTGAAAAACAACCTACTTTGCTCATCGTGATTGATAATTTACGTTTGGATCAATGGAGAGCTTTTGAGCCGATTATTGCTTCCCATTATAAAAAAGAACACGAAAGTACTTTTTACAGCATTCTTCCCACCGCGACACAATACGCTCGAAATGCTATTTTTTCAGGAATGATGCCGTTGGAAATGGAAAAAAGATTTCCTCAATACTGGAAAAACGACACCGATGAAGGAGGAAAAAACTTGTATGAAGCCGAGTTTCTACAAGCTCAAATGAAAAGATTAAATCTTCGGGAATTGAAAACCGAATATCACAAAATCACTAACCTGAAATCAGGAAAAAACCTTGCTGAAAATTTCAAATCTCAGAAAGACAATGATTTGACGGTTGTGGTATATAATTTTGTGGATATGCTTTCTCATGCCAAAACGGAAATGGAAGTGATTAAAGAATTGGCCTCAAACGATAAATCTTATCGCTCGCTCACGGAAAGCTGGTTTAAAAACTCTCCTCTTCTGGAAATCATCCAACAAGCACAACGGCTTGGTTTTAAATTGATTGTGACTACCGATCACGGTACCATCAACGTAAAAAATCCCTCAAAGGTAATTGGCGATAAAAACACAAGTTTGAATTTAAGGTATAAAACCGGAAAGAGCCTGACTTATGAAAACAAAGAAGTTTTGGCCGCCACCGATCCAAAAAAATTGCAGTTGCCGGCAATCAACATGAGCAGTTCTTTCATATTTGCCAAGGGAGATTTGTTTTTTGCTTATCCTAACAACTACAATCATTATGTAAGTTATTATCGAAACACATTTCAGCACGGTGGAGTTTCTTTGGAGGAAATGATTATTCCATTTGCGGTGTTACAACCGCGATAGAGGAGAAGTGGAATATTGAACCGAATCCGGGTATTTTTTTAAATTCTTTACTTTTGTCCAAAAAACTCGATGAACAAATTCCTGAGCTTTCTTTTTGTGGTTTTCCTTTTTGCGGCTTGTGATGACGGAGAAATCATCACCACCAATTTCGAATTTGACGAAAACACCTCCCTGTCTTTGTGTGGCGACACTATTTCGGCCCCAAAAGTCGTGTATGTGGTCAAACAAAATCCTCATGAATCTTTATCGTTTGAATTTCAAGACATCAATTTTGATGGTACTTTCAACAGTATTCACCCACCGGAGTCGGTTGTCATAAATTTAAACAATCAAAATAAAATCGTTTACAGAACCTATGACGGCAAACTTTCAGGCCAATCCTATTTCTGCACACAAGTTCCTCCAAGTTCTCCAAAAGTCATTGAAGAATACATTTCCACAAGCGGAGGAACGGTCACTTTGGTGATGACCATTACGGCAGAAGACGACAACGATGGAGTGGATGCGGCCTTCGAAGACCTCAACGGCAATGGAAATTTTATGGATGACGATACCGATGGTGATGGTTTGTGGAACGCCATTGATCCGGATGATGATAATGACAATGTTTCCACCCTTGATGAAATTGGCGGTCCCGACACCTTGCCCGCAGATTTTCCGGACACCGATGGAGACGGAATCCCAAACTATTTGGACGACGATGATGATGGAGACGGAGTTTTGACCCGAAACGAGGATTTGAATATGGATTTAAACCCGCGTAACGATGGGATTAGCGGAGATGATCAGCTTCCCAATTATCTCGATCCGCAAGCCACGCAGGAAGTAATCGTAGATCAATTGAGAAAATATTCCATCACCCGGACTTTCCGTACTACATTTATTGCCAACGATATCACTTTAAAGAAAAATGGATCGGATGAAAGCATCACCTTGGATGTACTTATTTTAGGACATTTGGATGTTACCGCCCAAAAAACCCTGGATGGAAATTAACCGGATTATGCTTTTTGAAAAATACGCACTTCGGTTGCTCCAAGGCCATATTTTTTAAAATCCGCATCATAAAATTCCAGATTGTCATAGCTTCGAAAGAGTCTATTGAGTTCTTCGCGAAGCACGCCTTCACCAACTCCGTGAATAAAAACGACTTTCTGAATTCTTTTTTTGATGGCAAACTCCAGTTTTGATTTTGCAGTTTCGAGCTGGATATTGAGCATATCAAAATTCTGTAATCCTTTAGTGGAAGAAACAAGTTCATGGATATGTAAATCCACTTCCATGGGAGGAATATTGCGCTCTTTTTTCTTGGTTCCCTTTCGTTTGGCAGAACGCATTTTTTTGTGAAATAAAACGGCTTCTGTTTTTTCTTTCACCGCCGATTGAAGACTTACAGTATCTACCCGGATAGCATTTTTTTTCGAAATTTTAATCAAATCTTTTTCAGGAAAATCAAACGAAAAACCATCGGGGGTCAGCAAGGTCACGGTTTCCCCATGGGTTTTAATCACCTTACCCGAAATCTCTTCATCCAAAGCTTCTACAAAATCGCCTTCATTTATTTTCGTCATCAGAAAAAGTATTGCTTTCCAGTTTTTCGTCAGAAATCATCTTTTGCGTAAGATTGTAAAGTCCAAACATAAGCAAAACCAGAGCAGCAATTTTTAAAATTAGATTGTTGTTTTGACCGGTAAGATCGAAAATTAGAAATCCTCCCCCGAGGAGAATCATAATTAGATTAATCGTGGATTTTTTCATTTGAGGGGCTTTTTGATGCATTAACATTCGTTTAACGTCAAAATTCGTATTTTTATTTTTAAAATCGTAACCACGAAATCAAAAAGTAATCAACAATTACCCCTAAAGTAATCAACAATTTATGGAAAAGTATTTGCTCCCATGCTTGATAAAAAAATATTTCGGCATCGAATGTTTAGGGTGTGGTTTGCAACGATCTGTGTTATTATTTGTGCAAGGAGAGTTTGTTTCTGCCTTCAAAATGTATCCCGCGCTGTATCCTATTTTACTTCTTCTCGTGCTAATCGGTCTGGGACAATTCGTCAAAATTAAATTTTATAAAGAAATTGTCTGGGTAATTGGCAGCTTGATTGCTTTGTTGATGTTGGGAAACTATTTTTGGAAACATTTTCTGTGAAAAAATATTGCCGATAATCTTTTTGAAAAACTTAAACTCCAATAAAAATTATACTTTCACAAACTCATAACCACCAAAAAAATATAATCATGGAAAAACAAACTCTACCCAATTCAACCCTCATTTTAGTCTTTGGTATTCTCTCCATTTTGGGTTGCTGTTGCTATGGAATCCCCGGAATAATTTTCGGAATTATTGCCATTGTATTGTCCAAAAAAGCCCAACAACTATATCTTGAAAATCCGGAAATTTACAGTGGCTATAAAAATGTAGAAGCGGGAAAAATCATGGCTATTATTGGCCTTGTATTAAGTTTAATTTTTCTCATCTATATGGTTTATATGCTGATAGCTCATGGGGGCATCGAAGGACTCCAAGAATACCAACGAGAAATTATGGAGCAGTACGGTATGGAATATCAAATTGAATAAACTCGGATTATCAAAATTTGCCTTAAGAGTAACTTCCTAATTCCACACCAATTCTGATTTTCGGAATATTTTCGATTTTGGGATTGTATGGATATATTTTTATCGGAACTATTTTGGAAACCCTTTTAGCATCAGGTTGAAAGGGTTTTTTTATCAATAAAGAATTTTTCGACCCGCCGGAATAGTTAACAGCTTTCACAATAAAAATGCGAGACCCATCCCCAAAACAATGCTGATCATTTTGGTAGTATTGAAATGATGTCCTTGTGAAGTTTCAAAAAGTATGGTCGTCGACACGTGAAGAAAAATACCAATCACCAAAGCATTGAGATTGTTTTCCACAGTAGGAGGGAAGGTGAAAATGCTTTCCAGCAAGCTTCCTAGGGGCGTCATCAGGGCAAAAACGCCTAAAAAGAAAATCGCTTTTATTTTAGAAATACCTGAAAATAAAAGAATGCTGGCCACAATCGCCGCAATAGGAATTTTATGTACGGCCACTCCCAGTAACAAATGAAAATTACCCTCCAAGGGAAAACCTTCGAGTAGAGCGTGAAGACAAAGTCCGGCAAACAATGACCAGGGAAAATGATTTTTAAAATCTTCTGTGTGCATATGGCCGTGTTCTGCGCCTCGGGAAAGAAACTCCAACACGATCTGCAACAAAATCCCCAACATGATAAACAAGCCGGTGAGTTTGGTTTCTATTTTATAAACTTCGGGTAAGAATTCGAACACAGTGATGCTAAGCAAAAAAGCTCCACTAAAAGAAAGCAGTAGCTGAAAAGCTCCACGTTTTGATTTGAAAATCAGCGCAATAAGTACGCCCAAAACTACAGCTGCAAAAGGTAAAAGGATGTTCATCCTGCGTAAAAAATATAGAAAGGCTTTGAAAAATTTGTGGCAAATTTACGCAAGCTCAATCAAAAAAGAGCCATATTATTTCCCCGGACCTATTTAAAAAGTAAATTTCAAAATAAAAAAATTAAATTCTTCTCGAAAGAAAATAAACGGATTTCCCGCCTGATAAAAACGGTACTCAGCCTCAACAGGTTTTCCAAAAGTTGGATAATCAGTCGTGTCCATTAAGCCGTAACCCTTAAAAAAAACTTACTTTTGGAGCATGAAAGAGAATTTCCGAATGCTTGCCAAAACCATGTATGGCTTTGAACCATTATTGGCGAGAGAGTTACGTAGTTTGGGAGCAAATCGCGTGAAAGAGGGCAATCGCAGCGTGGAGTTTTTTGGAGATAAAGGATTTATGTACAAAGCTAATCTTTGTCTGCGTACCGCCTTGAAAATCCTAAAACCCATTAATCAATTTCCCGTAAATTCTGAAGAGGAATTATATTGGCGGATTTTCAGAATGGATTGGCACGAACTAATGGAGGTGACCGATTCATTTATGATTGATACCACCATTAATTCTCCTTATTTTAAACATTCAAAATACACCGCCCTCAAAACCAAAGATGCTATTGTCGATCACTTTCGAAAAGCCGACGGAAAGCGTCCGGATGTGAATTTGGAAGATCCTGATTTACGAATAAACGTTCATATTGAGAACCGGATTTGTACGATTTCTATAGACAGTTCAGGCGAATCCTTACACAAACGCGGATATAGATCCTCCACTAATATTGCCCCGATTAATGAAGTGCTTGCAGCGGGTTTATTGTTGCATTCGGGATGGCACGGACAGAGCGATTTTCTTGATCCGATGTGCGGCAGTGGAACGATTTTGATTGAAGCGGCCATGATTGCTTGCAACATTCCTCCAAACCTGAATAAAAAAACATTTGCTTTTGAAAAATGGAAGGATTGGGATGTGGATTTATATGAAAAAATCGAAGCTTCCGCATTAAAGAAAATTACTGATTTTGACCACCGGATTATCGGGTTTGACAAGGCTCCTTCAGCAATTCGGAAAGCTGAAGAAAATATTGAGAATGCACATCTTTCTGAATTTATCAGCGTGGAACAAAAAGATTTCTTCCAAAGCAAAAAGGAATCGGTTGGTCCTTTGCACATGCTTTTTAATCCTCCTTATGGCGAACGATTGGAAGTAAATATGTCCGATTTTTATGGGAAAATCGGGGATACATTAAAACAAAATTATCCCGGAACTGAAGCTTGGTTTATTACTTCAAAACTCGAAGCTATGAAAAACGTCGGGTTGAAACCTGCACGAAAGATTAAAACCTTCAACGGAAAACTGGAATCGCGGCTGTTGAAATATGAAATTTATGAAGGAAGCCGGAAGTTCAGCAAAAAATAAAAACCAGCTTTTTTTTATTTTTTATAAAAAGGAATCATATACGAAATCGAATACCCCCACCCAACTCCGATATTACTTCCCCCATAAGTTTTATTGAAACCGGGAATATAAAAAACATCAATATCCTGCGGACCGTTTTCGGCAATTTGATATTTCAATTCGAGATGAATTCCCAAATAAAGATTGTTTAAAACCTCGGCTTTCAATCCTGCTTGAAATTCTATCCAGCTCGAAGTGAGTCCGTCATATTCTTTATTGGGAAAACGCACATCCGGTTCAAAATAATTGGAAGGAGTGTAAATTCTATATTTAGTAAGGGTTTCAGAAAAAGTGGAAAACCCATAGCGCAACCCGATGAAAATACTATTCTGCATTCCTGCCCAGTTGTCATAAGCATTGTAATTGGCACCAATTTTAAAATAACTTCCTGAATTTTCTGCACTGATGTTGGGCTCTTCAAAGATAAACTTCTCATTTCCAATTTCCGCTGCAATATAATAATCTTTATAAATGCGATAATCTCCAAGAATCTCGAAACCACGATACTTGTTATCAACAAAAGAGCGCAAGGGTTTACTAAGGTTTAAGCCCAAACGAAGCCCGTATTTTTCGGGGATTACCGCAACGGAATCTGCAGGATCGGGCTGCTGAGAAAAAGCATTTTGACAAAAAAACAGCAGTATGCTAATGAAAAATAATGATATGCGCACGGGTTTCATCTTTAACAGTGGTTCTTTCCACGATAATATCCTCAATCCAGTTTTCGCCCGGATTCTCCGGTTGCACAACTGCTTGCAGATCCAAAAATTCAGTCTTGAAACCACAGGCTTTACTCACATAGACTTCATGTGGTAAATAGCCAAATTCCACCTCATCCACATTGGTGGAAACCGGATTATTTTCTTCTTCTCCCAGATTAATCATAAATTTATATCGGGTGAATGCTTGAAAGGTTTTTAGGGGAATCGCGATACTATCTGTGGTTTGCGGGGAAACATATAAAGAATCTGAAACTCCTTCTGCTATGAGGTTAAAACCCACGACATCTTTCGATTCAGAAGGATTATCGGAATCGTAAAAACCGATTATTAACAGCGCAGTGGTCGAAGTAGATTCTGAACAAATGTCATCTTTTTGACATCCGCTGATAGCGGTCAATAATATCAATCCGACAAAAAATAAACAAAGCTTACTATTCACTTTTTCAATAAAAAATTACAGACCTCAGTTTAAAAATTTAAACCCTGTAAGGTTTATCACTACGGCAAATGTAGGGTATGTTTTTCAGAATTGGAGTTTTTTGCAATCGCTATGTTTCAAAGATTTCTTTTATCGTTTCTCTAAACAAACTACATTCTCCACATGATGAGTTTGTGGAAACATATCTACCGGACGAATTCGTGTTACCCGATATTTTTTGGTCATTAAAGCAAGATCCCGCGCTTGAGTGGCAGAATTACAACTCACATACACTATTCGTTCAGGTAAAATGCGCAAAATCTGATTAACCACATCCTGATGCATTCCATCGCGAGGCGGATCGGTGATGATGATTTTCGGTTTGCCATGGGTTGCCACAAAATCATCATTCAGAATCGAACGCATATCTCCCACATAAAATTCAGTATTGAAAATTCCGTTCAACTCTGCATTGGCTTTTGCATCTTCAATGGCTTCAGGAACAGATTCGATGCCGATGACTTTTTTTGCTCCTGCCTGTCCATTGGGTTGATTTTTCGAGACAAACTGAGCAATTGTTCCGGTGCCGGTATATAAATCATAAACCAGTTCATCGCCTTTAATCGCAGCAAAATCACGGGTGATTTTATAAAGCTCGTAAGCCTGCTCGGAATTGGTTTGATAGAAGGATTTGGGATTGATTTTAAATTTCAAACCCTCCATTTCTTCAAAAATATATTCTCGCCCTGAAAAGCAAAAGACTTCCTGATCATAAATCGTATCGTTCTTTTTTGAGTTTATCACATACAACAGCGAGGTGATTTCGGGAAAGGAAACTCGAATAAAATTCAAAAGTTTTTCCCGACGGTCTTTGTCCTCCTCAAAAAACTGCACCAAAACCATGACTTCTCCTGTAGAAGAAATCCTTATCATCAACGTGCGCAACAGGCCTTCTTGTTTACGAGGATCAAAAAAAGTCAGTCCGTTTTCAATGGCAAAATTTTTCACGGAATTTCGAATAGCATTACTCGGATCTTCCTGCAACCAGCACTTCTCGATGTCCAAAATTTTGTCCCACATTCCCGGAATATGAAATCCCAAAGCATTTTTCTCGAATTCTTCCCTGCTTTTAATTTCTTCTGAGGTCAACCACCGATTGTTGCTAAAGGAAAACTCCATTTTATTGCGGTAGAAATAGTGCTTTTTATTTCCCAAAATCGGCTCCATGCCGGATTCCGGAGAAGTTGGGAAATCAATCTTACCAATGCGCCTCAAGTTGTTTTCCACTTCTTTCTGTTTGTAAAAAAGTTGATGCTCATAGCTCATGTTTTGCCATTTGCACCCGCCACAAACCCCAAAATGTTGACACACCGGTTGGGTTCGCTTTTCGGAAAGTCGCTCAAAATCTGTAGCTTTAGCTTTATAAAAAGCTTTCCTTTTTTGATATGTTTCCACAGTGGCCACATCGCCCGGTACGGCATTATCAATAAAAACTACCCTTCCATCCGGGGCATGAGCAATAGCCTTTCCTTTGCTTCCGGCATCGGTAACCT
Organism: uncultured Flavobacteriaceae bacterium; assembly: GCA_964410335.1. GTDB lineage: Bacteria > Bacteroidota > Bacteroidia > Flavobacteriales > Flavobacteriaceae > DASSWG01. Next base: position 11,253 of record CAYPGZ010000012.1, read on the forward strand.
CAAGGTTTTCGAATACTTTTTTTCTTTTATTTCGACGCATGCCGCAAAAATAAGAAACCATTCTTTGATAGGACAGGGAGTTTCTATATTAGAAAACCCCTTTAGAAATCACGGATTTTTATCATAGAAAACAATATCCTCTTGAATATTTCTCACTAACAACAGGAGGTTAAATGCTTCTGATGAAAATAAAAAGGTGAAATATAAAAAATACTTACGCCTCAGAATATACAACTTGACATTCCATTAAGGAAAATCTCGTTTTATATTATGTATTTTTGTTGCCGGTAAAAAGAAAACATACGGACTCGTGAAGAAGTTCAAAAAAAGATAAATTTAAAAAAATTAATTTCATGGAAATCGCAGAAATCACTTCGTCTCAAGAGGCAATCGAATTGGAAAATAAATATGGAGCACATAATTATCATCCGCTTCCCGTGGTGCTGAGCAGGGGAGAGGGAGTATATGTCTGGGATGTTGAAGGAAAAAAATATTTTGATTTTCTTTCGGCATATTCAGCTGTTAATCAAGGGCATTGCCACCCAAAAATCACCAAAGCGATGACCGATCAGGCCAATACTTTGGCACTTACTTCCAGAGCATTTTACAATGATATGCTGGGGAAATATGAAAAATATGTTACAGAGTATTTTGGTTTTGATAAGCTGTTGCCGATGAATACAGGCGCCGAAGCTGTGGAAACAGCCATCAAAATATGCCGCAAATGGGCCTATGAGAAAAAAGGAGTGGAAGAAGGAAAAGCAGAAATTCTAACTTGTAAAAATAATTTCCACGGGCGTACAACCACCATCGTTTCTTTTAGCTCAGATGAGAATGCAAAAAGAAATTTCGGACCATACACTCCCGGGTTTACTGAAATCAACTATGATGATTTGGATGCTTTGGAAGAAGCGCTTTCCACTAATCCAAACCTTGCCGGTTTTCTGGTAGAACCTATTCAAGGAGAAGCAGGAGTTTATGTTCCATCGGAAGGATATTTGAAAAAGGCCAAAGAATTATGCGCAAAACACAATGTTTTATTTATTGCCGATGAAATCCAAACAGGAATCGCCCGAACCGGAAAACTACTCGCTTGCGATTATGAAGGTGTAAAACCCGATATTTTGACTTTAGGAAAGGCCCTGTCCGGAGGAGCTTATCCGATTTCTGCAGTTCTGGCAAATGATGAAATTATGAATGTTATCAAACCCGGGCAGCATGGATCAACTTTTGGAGGAAATCCCATTGCTGCGGCAGTAGGCATCGCTGCGCTGGAAGTGGTTAGAGAAGAAAATCTCGCCCAAAATGCTACCGAATTGGGAGAATTGTTCCGGGTTGAGATGAATAAATACATCGATAATTCAAATATCGTGAAGTTGGTTCGCGGGAAAGGTCTTCTTAATGCTATCGTCATCAACGACACAGAAGAAAGTGAAACCGCCTGGAATATTTGCATCGCTTTAAAAGAAAACGGTTTATTGGCAAAACCCACTCATGGGAATATTATCCGTTTTGCACCGCCATTAGTAATGAACAAAGAAGAATTGTTGGAATGTGTGAGGATTATTACAACGACTTTAAAAGAGTTTGAAAAATAATTTGAGATTATAAATCTCAAGGGAATTTCCCCACACAAACATATTTTATATACCAAAAAATAAACCGACGAATCCAGCTGCGAAGTCTCTAAATTTTTGAAATCTTGAACCAGAAACCTCCACACACAAAGCACAAATCCGGTTTCGTAAATATTATCGGAAATCCCAACGTGGGTAAATCCACACTCATGAATGCTTTTGTGGGGGAACGGCTTTCTATAATCACTTCAAAAGCTCAGACCACCCGTCATAGGATTTTGGGAATTGTTAATGGAGAGAATTTCCAGATGGTTTTTAGTGATACTCCCGGAATTATCAAGCCCGCCTACGAACTCCAGGAATCGATGATGGGATTTGTGAAATCCGCTCTGGAAGACGCCGATATCCTCTTGTATATTGTGGAACTTGGCGAAAAAGAATTGAAGGATGAGCACTTTTTCAAAAAAATAACAACTTCTAAAATTCCGGTTTTACTTTTATTGAACAAAATCGATAAAGGCAATCAGGAATTGGTGGAACAACAAGTGGATCTGTGGAAATCCAAAGTGCCCAATGCAGAGGTTTTTGCTATTTCAGCATTGGAGAATTTTGGTGTTCCCGAGGTTTTCAACAGGATTTTAGAACTTCTTCCTGAAGCTCCGCCTTTCTATCCGAAAGATGCATTAACCGACAAACCGGAACGTTTTTTTGTGAATGAGTCCATACGCGAAAAAATACTTTTATATTATAAAAAAGAAGTTCCTTATAGTGTGGAGGTGGAAACTGAAGAGTTTATTGAAGAAGAGCACATTATCCACATCCGAAGTGTGATTATGACAGAACGGGAAACCCAAAAAGGTATTTTGATAGGTCACAAAGGAAAAGCACTGAAAAGAGTAGGAGTGGAGACCAGAAAAGATTTAGAGAAATTTTTTGGAAAACAGGTTCACTTGGAACTGTATGTGAAAGTAAATAAAGATTGGCGAAGCGATATCCGACAGTTGAAACGGTTTGGATATGAATCATAAGTTCAACCTTCATCAAAACACCATCTAATAAACCATTAATCCTTAAGAAATGGCAATAGTCGCAATTGTAGGCCGTCCCAATGTTGGAAAATCCACTTTTTTTAATCGTTTGGTTCAACGCAGGGAAGCCATTGTTGATGCCACCAGTGGAGTGACTCGCGATAGACATTACGGCAAAACCGACTGGAATGGACGTGAATTTTCCATTATCGATACCGGCGGATACGTGGTCGGAAGTGATGATATCTTCGAGATGGAAATTGACAAACAAGTGGAATTGGCCATTGCTGAAGCTGATGCTATTATTTTTATGGTAGATGTGGAAACCGGAATAACCGGAATGGATGAGGATGTCGCCAAGCTTCTTCGAAGAGTTGACAAACCCGTTTTCTTGGTTGTTAACAAAGTGGACAACAACAAAAGAGCTGAAAATGCTGTAGAATTTTACTCTCTGGGCTTGGGAGAATATTACAATATCGCCAGCATAAACGGCAGCGGAACGGGAGATTTATTGGATGATCTCGTGAAATCTTTACCTGAAAAAATAACCTCCGACGAGGAGGAATTGCCCCGTTTTGCAGTGGTGGGCAGACCCAATGCCGGAAAGTCGTCCTTTATTAACGCGTTGATAGGAGAGGAGCGCTACATTGTAACGGATATCGCCGGCACAACGCGGGATGCTATCGATACGCGATATGATCGTTTTGGGTTTGAATTTAACCTGGTGGACACCGCGGGAATTCGCCGAAAATCCAAAGTGAAAGAAGATTTGGAGTTTTATTCGGTGATGCGAAGTGTTCGCGCTATCGAACACTGCGATGTCTGTTTATTGATTTTTGATGCCTCCCGAGGTTTTGACGGACAAGTGCAAAATATTTTCTGGCTCGCCCAACGAAACCGAAAGGGAATCGTTATTCTGGCCAACAAATGGGATTTGGTGGAAAAGAAAACCAATACCATGAAAGAAATGGAAGCACAAATTCGAAAAAAAATAGAACCTTTTACGGATGTTCCGATTATTTTCATCTCCGTATTGAATAAGCAACGCATATTTAAAGCCATAGAAACTGCGGTGGAGGTTTATCAAAACCGAAGTAAAAAAATCAAAACACGCCAACTCAACGATGTGATGTTGCCCATTATCCAGCAAAATCCACCCCCGGCATATAAGGGAAAATATGTGAAGATAAAATTTATAACACAATTGCCCACACCACAACCGCAATTTGCATTTTTCTGCAATTTGCCGCAATATATCAAAGAGCCTTATAAACGCTTTTTAGAAAATCAATTGCGAAAGAATTTCAACTTCACCGGAGTTCCCGTGTCAGTATATATGCGGAAAAAATAAGTGGATTTTCAGACTACCAAGTTTTTTAAGACAAAGAAACCCTCTCAGTTAATAAAAAAGAATTTTGTGAATATTAGGGAACAATTTGTATTTTTGAAAACAGCTACATCAACCTGTTATCGATGAAAAAAATTATTCTCTTTTCAGTATTTATCCTTCCTATTTTTGGTTTCGCTCAGACCCGTCATGAGGTTAAATTAAATATTCTAAACACTATTGTGCATGCTTCTGTGGAAGTAGGTTATGAGTATTTTACCTCTTCGAGCAGTTCGATTGGTCTCGATGTGTTGATAAACGATCGTTTTTCTTATTATCCCGAAGATCCGGATGAAGGAAAGGAATTCAATACTAATAGTGTTCAACTTTCTTATAATTTTTATTTCTCAGAGGGACAAGGATACTATGTTTCTCCTTTTGTAAAATATCGTTTTGGGGATTTTGAAGAAGTGGATAAAGGGGTGAAAACCGTCACCGATATGGATAGTTTTATCCTCGGTTTGGGTGTCGGTTATGAATGGGTTTGGAACGACCAGTTTGCTTTCGGACCTTATGCAAATATCGCTCGAAACTTCAGCGAAGAAGTCAATGACGAATTTGCTTCCATCGAATTGAATGGCGGAATATGGATTGGATATAGATTTTAAACTAATCCTTTCAAACTAAATATTTTACTGTAATACAAAATGTCCTATAATTTATATTATGTAAAATAGAATATTTCAAACCCGCTATTAGTATGGTACGCATCTCCTCTATATTTAAATCATTCCTTTGTATTTCCTGATAAACCATTCTGCAGAAAGCGAAACGACGATTATGCCCAACAACCAATACCATTCGATTAACGGCATCGGTTGTGTTGTGCTTTTCTGAACTGGTTTGAATGCAGGGTTTTTCAAAAGATCTTGGGCAAGCTTGGTTGCTCCTGACGACGGGAAATACACCTGAGAATCTGTAGCAATCCGGGAAAGTTTGTCAAGATCCGCATTCATAAATTGTGTTTCCACATCAAATGCAATTAAGGTGAACTCACCGGATTCTGAAAGACTTTGTCCTTCTACGTTTACGCTAAACCGATATTCTCCCGGGGTTAGATCGCTCAGATTTACTTCATAAACCCTGTTTTTCAATAAGAAAGGTCTTGAAAATTTCTCTCCGGAATCCTTGTTTTCCACATTGATTTGTAGTTTTGCCCTGGGATCAAATTCATAATTTTTATCAAAATATCTAGCCTCTATCACCAACCGATCGTCTTTTCGATAAAAGGATTCGTATTCCACTTCAAGGCGACTTCTCTTTTTATTCGAAGCCAGATATTGGATTAATTTACCAAAAAACTCATCGAATTTTTCAAAGGAACGCTCGTCCAAATAACTTTTGGCGCGCCATTTCCAGATTCCCTCTCCAAAAAGATAGGCTTTTCTTTGCCCCTCATTTTCGATTGTGATCCACATGGGTTCCTCAGTTTCAATTCCGTTAACACTTTTATGTAAAATGGATTGAAAAGCACTGTGTGCCGTAAATTTCCCAAAGTGATCTTCTAAAGGCGGAAAATCATCAAAACCAAGATCTTCCAGTTGAAAAACATTATATCCCGGTTCAAAAACAGGCAAATAACTTTCGGTTTGAGCGGTGATTTGTTTGCTGAAATCTTCTTGCACTGAATTCAGAAACCCCATATCGGTTTTAGGGCCTATTAGAGTAAAAGTATTGATATTCAGTTTGTTGATATTCTCATATACCGATTTGAAAAGTCTTGTGGGTTGATATAAAATTACTAATTGATATTCGCCCAATTCAAACTCCTCACCTATGATTTTAATTTCAGCCGAACGTTGTTGATTGCTCTCGATTGACTTTTTTAAGGCACCCAAATCCGGATGAATTACAGAAGTCAAAAGAAGTACATTGGTTTTTTGGTCGATAACTTCTATGGCAAAATTTCGGGTATTATTCTCTGTATTCTTTTCGTTATCAAGGGGATGAATATAGGCTGAATACGTTTTCACGCCTGCACTTCCCGAAGGCAGAGAAACCACTACTTTTTCAGAAGTATTTTCTTCAGAAAAATTCAATGTTTTCCGAAAAAGGACTGAATTTCCTTGTTTCAGCTGAAATTCCCGGGAAATGGGTTCTTGACCATTATAATTTATAAAAACTTCAACCGGAAATTTATTATTCAAAAATACATACCGATTTACATTTAACTGATTAATCCACAAATCGGTGTATTTTGTTGTATCTCCCACCACGACGGGAAAAATCGACTGTTGAGTCTGTCTGGCAGTATAAGTATAATTCTCTCCAAAAGTCTGGTTTCCATCACTTATCAGCACCATTGGCGCGTTTTTCCCTCTGTAAATTCCGTGAAGTTGCCTCAGGGCATTTCCAATTTCAGTACGGGTTTCAGAAAAAGAAAGTGCCGAATCCCTCGGGCGTAAATGCTCTCCAAAACTGTAAATATCTATATCGAAATTTTCTTCTAGTTGCTTATTGGCCAATAATTCATCCACAAAATTCTGCACCCTCTCCCCTTCTCCAAAATGTGCTATCGAGGAAGAATTATCTGCAGCCACTACCAGAGTAGGTTTTTCTATGGAATAAGAAGTTTGACTGAATTTGGGGTTGAGTAAAAGCAAAAAAAGTGCAAACCAGGTTAAAAATCTCAACAAGGCCAATGAGATATTTTTTTTCTTTTTTCCCTGATAATATTGAAACCACGCCAACCCCGCTGCCACAAGAGCAGCGAGAATTATCAATAAAAAGTTTTGAGACAACATTGAGGTGATATCTGAGATTTGAGCAGGGATTGAAAAAAAAGAAAATTTACTATTCCTCAAATTTCTATGTCAACATCCCTCCATCGACATGCAGCACTTGCCCGGTGATATAGCTACTCAAATCACTCGCCAAGAATACACAGGCATTAGCGATATCTTCCGGAGAACCGCCTCGTTTCAACGGAATAGCCTGACGCCATCCCTCCACGGTTTTTTCATCCAATTTGGCGGTCATTTCGGTTTCGATAAAACCGGGAGCAATCACATTGGTGCGAATATTACGCGAACCCAATTCCAAGGCCATAGATTTTGAAAAACCAATAATTCCCGCTTTTGAAGCGGAATAATTCGCTTGACCTGCATTACCTTTTACACCAACTACTGAGCTGATGTTTATGACACTACCTTTCTTTTGTTTAAGCATAGGTTTAAGCATGGCTTTGGTCATATTGAACACAGATTTCAGGTTGACATCGATTACTTTATCGAAATCTTCTTCATTCATCCGCATCAACAAATTATCTTTTGTTATTCCGGCATTATTGATTAGAACATCAACCTGTCCAAAATCCTCTAACACCTCTTCCACCAACTTTTGAGCAGCTTCAAAATCCGCTGCATTGGACTGATAGCCTTTGGCTTTTACCCCGTGTTTTTTTAATTCGTTTTCCAGTTCGTTTGCTGCTTCCACAGAAGAACTGAAAGTAAAAGCCACATTTGCACCTTGTTGGGCAAAAACTTCTGCTATTCCTCTTCCTATTCCGCGGCTTGCACCGGTTATGATTGCGGTTTTGCCTGATAATAATTTCATGGGATATCGATTTTTAAGTGTTCAAATATAGGAAAGAAAAAGTATTAAATTCGGTTATGCTCAATCCCGGAAAAGCTCATTAATTTTCACTCTCAATTTGCGGTTGTAATCTTCAAATAACCAATCGCGATAGTTCTTGGTGTTGTTGGTTATCAAATGGGAATATCGCCGAATACGATCCCGAATATCTTCCTCCAATTCGCGAGCTAATATTCGGGCATCAAACACATCTTCACTGTTTTCTGCCACCATTCTAGCGTGTTGTTCCACAGAGCGTTGCAATACTTTTTTGGAGTGTTGACCTCTTTCGGAAACTTCTTTATAGACTTTTTTTACATCAAAATCGATTTGCTCGGAATTGGCAAACTTCTTCCTCACTTCATCGGGCATGGAATACACAAAATTACGCTCGATCTCTTCATCGCTTACCATATTTTCCAAATAGAAATCAGGATTATGGAAAATTTCTTGCCAATCCACGGGTGCATCCCAAAGTCCGAAACGCGCTGCATTATTCCCTAAATCAATCACATTGAATTCATCTTTTCCGGGCAGTTTTCGGGAACCCCGGCCAATCATCTGAAAATATAATGTCAAGGATTTTGTGGCTCGATTTAAAATGATATTTCGTACGGAAGGCTCATCAAAACCCGTAGTCAAAATACTCACCGAAGTCAAAATGGCGTCCGGTTTATCCCGAAACCACTTCAGAATTTGTTTTCTTTCTTTTTTATTGTGAGTATTGTCTAAATGTTTGATTTCATATCCCGCATCCTTAAACGTCTGATAGACATACCACGAAGTATTGATTCCGTTATTGAAAATCAATGTTTTTTCCCCTTTACATTTCTCTTCATAAGCTTGCACGAGTTTTTCCTGCATCGAGAGATTAGTATATAAATCTTCAGAGGATTTAACGGTGTAATCCCCGTTGATACCTACTTGCAAGGAACCCAATCCTACTTCATACCGATAAGTTTTTGCCTTGGCCAAATAACCGTTTTTTATCAAGGTGGAAATAGAATCACCGGTGATTAAATCTTCATAATTCCGGTGCATGGGCAATTTAATATTGGAGCTAAGAGGCGTGGCCGTAACCCCCAAAATCAAAGAGTTTTCAAAATACTTGAATAATTTGGTAAACGAGTTGTAGTGCGCTTCATCAATTATGCATAACCCCACATTTTTCACATGTAGTTTTTCATCATTAAGCCGGTTGTTCAAGGTTTCCACCATCGCAACAAAACATTGATAATCATTGTCTTCAGGCAATTCTTTCACCTTACTGTTAATGATTTTATTGCGAACACCAAAAACATCCAACATGGCCGAGGTTTGTTTGCACAACTCGATTCGATGGGTCAGAATGACTACTTTTTTGTCGGTTTGTTGCAGGTAACGCCGAACGATTTCCGAGAAAACTACGGTCTTTCCACCTCCGGTAGGAAGTTGATACAACAAATTGGCATTCTCTTCGGCTTGATCAAAATAGTCGAAAATCTTCTTGAGGTCGCGTTCTTGATAAGGATAAAGTTCTTTACCTATGGTTTTTGTAGGCATAAAATCCACTTCTTCTTTTAAGGCGTTGAGTCAATTTTGCAAAAATACGTCCTTTTGTAGGTTTACGAGGGCGATTTTTCCTTAAAACTTTCTTTCCAAAAGTGTGCCGTATAGCAAATATAAAATACACTCATGGCTATTAAATTGATATAAAGGAAAATAGAAGTAATTTTAATTATTATTTATAAAGCTTGCCATAAAATTTAAGATTTTTGTTTTTAAATATTCCCTTGAAAAAATTACTTTTGTATCTTTATAAACAAAAATTCACAAGCCTGATTTTCCGAGTAACGAGAAGATGAATTTTTTAAACAGAAATCAATCGTGAAAAACCCAAAAGCAATAAAACTTATCGACAAGATTCTTGATGATCTTGATCGTAATGGAATAATTACCAACACTTTAGTAAAAGACCTTCAGGAACTTCGTCCTTATGCAGTGGCTGAAAATAAACCTGTCATCGCCAAAGCAATCCGATTAACTTGGGAACATATCATTGAAAATGACAATTTCTATATCCCTATTCCCGAGGACGAACCCATCCAGGATTTGGAAGTGGATTTTGAAATGGAACATATTGAAGTGGAATCTGAACAACCAAAAGTAAAACCCAAAGAAAGCCTTAATTACTTGATATCGTTGATGAAAGATTCTGAAAACCGCTTAAACCTTCAGGAAATAAGAGAATATAACCAAGCCATGGCGGATTATTAATCTCCCGCTAAAAATCGATTTTATTGCTAACTAGAAAACCAAAAAATGTCTCTAATCGTCATTATTATCAGCATATTGATTCCCCCATTGGGTGTATTTTTGGTGCACGGACTCGGCAGACATTTTATCATCAATTTGATCCTGACGCTTATTTTTTGGCTTCCCGGTGCAATTCATGCCCTGTGGGTTAACAGCAAGGGGAGTTAATTATTTTTTCGCTACAGATTTTTCCCATTCCCAGGCACTCGTCAAGGCTTCTTCCAGACTTCTTTTCGTTTTCCAGCCCAGTTCCGAATTGGCTTTTTTAGTATCGGCGTATGCAGCCACGACGTCCCCTTCTCTCCTTCCTGCAATTTTGTAAGGAAGTTTCTGACCGGTGCTTTTCTCAAAAGTTTTTACAATCTCCAAAACCGAATTTCCTTTGCCTGTTCCCAAATTGAAAATCTCAAAATTCGATTTCTCTTCCTTATGCAAAAGTCGTTTCATAGCCACCACATGAGCTTCGGCTAAATCCATTACGTGAATATAATCGCGAATGCATGTACCGTCCGGAGTGGGATAATCATCGCCAAAAACCGAAAGTTCTTTGCGTTTTCCAATGGCGGTTTGCGTGATAAAAGGAACCAAATTTTGTGGCACCCCAATGGGCAATTCGCCAATTTCTGCGGAAGGATGCGCTCCAATCGGATTGAAATAGCGCAAGCAAATTGCTTTGAAGTTTTTGTTTGCGCGACACAAATCAAAAATAATCTCTTCTCCTATTTGTTTGGTATTTCCATAGGGCGATTCTGCCTTTTTCACCGGAGCCTTCTCGGCGATGGGCAACACATCCGCCTGACCATATACCGTACAGGAAGAACTGAAAATAAAGTTCGGATTTTTGTTTTTTTGAAGTGCTTTTAGCGTATATATAAGCGTATTTAAATTGTTTTCATAATACAATAAAGGCTTTTGGACGCTCTCTCCTACTGCTTTTGAGGCCGCAAAATGGATAATGCCATGAATATCGGGTTGATTTTCAAAAAACCGTTCTACTTTATGTTTATCGCGAAGGTCAAAACGATGAAAATCAGGAGCTTTTCCGGTGATGGAGACGATGCCGTCCAATACTTCGATGGAGGAGTTGGACAAATTGTCGATAACAACTACTTCAAAACCTTCTTCCTGAAGGGCAACAACCGTGTGCGACCCGATGTAGCCCAAGCCGCCGGTAACGAGTATTTTCATTGAGTGTGGATTATATTTTTAAAAAATCGAAATGAACCAATAAACTCCGCGGCTAAATTATCCCAAACTTTCGGGAATACTCAATTGCTTCGCGGCTTTTTTTGAAATAACAGGTTTTCACGCCCATACTTTCCATGTTTTCAAGCAATTTCCGGGTTTTGTGCTTGGGTCTAGACTTGGTTTGTCGAATATAAACCGCGGTGACATTTTCAGAAAATATCTTGCAAATGCGTTCATAAATCGAAGGGTCTTGCTGTCCGTCATCTCCCAAAAGAATGAATTTCAATTCGGGATGAAACTCCATGATGTGTTTTATTTTATAGAATTTATGCTCATGTTCCCCCCTACCCGGCCCTAAAAAATCAAATAAACTGTCCTTGATGGATTTTAGTTTTAAAACTCCTTTTGGAAAATGATGCAACTCCATGAAGTTCGTAATAAAATGATAGAGATTCCATTCGCTGCTGGAAACATAGTAAAGCACATTACTTTTCTCCTTATTTTTTATTCCGGCTTTATCCAATAAACTGTAAAATTCCACCGCTTTGTCGAACACCTTTCTTTTATAGATATTTTTGGTCAGAAGAATATAGATTTTTTTGAAAAAATTCCTGCTATGCGACACCAGAAAAGTATCATCAATGTCGGAAATGATTCCATATTCTCCGGGGTGAGGTTTAATAAATTCACCTTCGCGGGTTCTGGTTTTTCCACCCACCTCCACCGAAACAAACACTTGATGCCATCCATTTTCTAAATCCTCAAAATAAGGAATCGTAAATTGAAAATAACCATCGTCTAACGTCTTGGTGCGATATTGTTTCCCTTCAAAAGTCAGTCTCACTTCGGCATTTCCAATTGTTTTTATCGTAAACATTCGGATTACAGACCAAGCGTGTTTCCAACGGTTGTTTTTGTCCAAACCATAACGGTCAGGAGCATTTTTCTTGAACACATGTCCGGAAACCACAATTCCTTCCTTGTTGGCATAACCACGATATATTTTAAGATTGAGCTTCATGCAGGGGGATGAATTGTGGATTTATTTTTAAAAATTTATCCTTGCAAGGTATTTTATATTTAGGATAACCTTACCAGTTTATGAGCGTACAAAGTACTAATTTTATAGCCAAGATGAAAAAGAATGGCCATATTTTATTAATTGTGAATCCGATTTCCGGGAACACCAACAAAAAAGGAATTATCGAAATGCTGGAATCACAGCTTTCAGGAATTCCTATGAAAAAATATGAAACTACCGGCAAAAAGGATGGAAAAAAAGTTCGAAGACTTATCAAAAAATACCGTCCAAAACGGATTCTGGTAGTCGGTGGTGACGGCACAATAAAATTAGTAGCCGAAAATTTGAAGCATCATTCGGCGATATTGGGGATTATACCGGCCGGCTCCGCAAACGGACTCGCACGAGATTTGGATATTCCTACTTCTCCAAAAAGATATGTGCCCATTGCTTTGGGAAACAAAACGCGTGAAATTGATGCCATTTCCATTAATGATCAATTTTGTTTGCATATAAGCGATTTTGGACTCAATGCCGAACTCATTAAAAAATACGAAGAAAGTAATTCGAGGGGTAAATTCGGGTATTTTATCAATTCCATTTCTACGCTTTACGACACCAATATGCCGTATGATTTTAAGGTGAAAGCAAACGGAAAAGTGAAGCAGGGGCAAGGAATGATGCTGGCCATTGCCAACAGTAGAAAATACGGAACCGGCGTGGTAATAAACCCAAATGGGGTCATTGATGATGGAAAATTCGAAATTCTGATTTTTAAAAAATTCGATTTCTTGCAATTTCTGAATAGCCTGAAAGGTGAATCCGAAATCCCTTCGCGTTTTGTGGAAACAATCGTAACAGATAAAGCCACTATCACCACTAAAATTCCGGTTGATTTTCAAATTGATGGGGAATATCGGAAAGCCATTAAAAAAGTAAAAGCCAAAATTTTGCCTCGGAGGTTGAGGATTGCTGTGGGGGAATAAGAATTCTTGATTTTTTTTATTATATGATTACACGGAAATATAAATCTATAAGTTTAAAATCATGGGCTACAAAAAAGTTACTTTTAAAAACAAAAACAATGAAGCGCTCTATGGGAAACTCGAACTTCCTGCAAATCAACAGCCTCACAATTATGTGATTTTTGCTCATTGTTTCACCGGAAGCAAAGATTTTTTGGCCAGCGTGGATATCACCCGGGCATTATCTGCAGAAGGCTATGGCGTTTTGCGTTTTGACTTCACCGGATTAGGGGAAAGTGAAGGCGAATTTTCAGAAACTACCTTTTCTCATAATATCGATGATTTGGTTGCTGCCGCAAATTTTTTATCCGAGAATTACTTGGCTCCCACCCTTCTCATCGGTCATTCTTTTGGAGGAATTGCTGCAATTTATGCTTCCTCAAAAATCAAGAGCATTCGTGCTGTAGCAACAATTTCAAGCCCTTCCGACCCCGCTCATGTAAAACATCTTTTCAAAAGTAATCTGCAAGAAATCCGGGCATCCGGAAAAGCGATAGTAAATGTAGGAGGGCGTGATTTTACTATCAAAAAATCTTTTTTGGACGATTTGAACAAAGAAAAATATGATGATTTTTTGCAAGAGTTAAAGAAGCCCATTTTGATTATGCACTCTCCTCAGGATTCCATTGTAAACATCAAAAACGCTGAGGAATTATATGTCGCTGCCAAACATCCCAAAAGTTTTGTTTCGTTGGATGGCGCAAATCATTTATTAACCGAAGAAAAAGATGCCACGTATGCCGGAAAAATATGTGCCACCTGGGCCAAACGTTATTTGAAAAGTGAAGATGTTGAAGATTTGAAAAGCAAACATCAGGTTATGGCAAGTTTGGAACAATCCGATGGATTTACCACCAAAATGAAATTAGGAAATCACTATGTAACTGCAGATGAACCCAAAAATTTTGGGGGAAAAGACTTCGGCCCAAATCCATATGAATTGGTTTCCGGTGGACTTTCGGCCTGTACTGCAATGACCCTCCAAATGTATGCTAAAAGAAAAAAATGGGATTTGGAAAAAGTTGAAGTTCACACCAATTATCACAAGGAACACGCTCCGGATTGTGAAAAATGTGAAGACAAAAATACTAAAATCGATACGTTTGACAGAGGAATAAAATTACAAGGTAAACTCGATGAAAAACAAAAAGAAAGGTTATTGCAAATAGCCGAAAAATGTCCTGTCCACAAAACCTTAGCGAGCCAAGCACGGATAAATACGTGGTATATTAAATCTGTTTAAGCTTTTATGAAGTTATAAAATACCTCTTAAAAAAAGCCTTCTTGTGAGATTAGGTTTACACAGCAAGTTTGGATGAGTTTTTTTAAGAAAAAACCTGTTTACAAATTACATCATAAAATTTCCCTAAATAATTTGGAGCGAAAAACACATTCCGTAATTTAGTAAATTATTTTTAACTTATTTTATAACCAATTTGCCGGAAGGCACTTTAAAAACAAAAAAAATGAAAAGATTAAGTATTTGCTTGACTGCTATGGCCTTGGTTTTCACTGTTTCCTGCAAGGATAACAAAAAAAATGAGGCCGAAAACGGACAAGATGGAATGACCCAAGACACGGTTATGACCGACATGAATGACAACGCAAGCAAGGAAAATGTTCCCAAGCGTGTGGTGGTGGAACTTGAGCCCAAAAGTGACAGCGAAGTAAGTGGCGAAGTTGTATTCTGGGAAGAAGATGGAAAGGTCACCATGGAAGCAACCGTCATGGGACTTGCCGAAGGTTCACACGCCATTCATATTCATGAGAAAGCGGATTGCTCTGCTGCTGACGGATCTTCAGCCGGAGGACATTGGAATCCCACCTTTAAACCACACGGAAAATGGGGGGCTGCCGAAGGATACCACAAAGGAGATATCGGTAATTTTGAAGTCAATGCAGATGGAAGAGGAACTATTACCATGAGTACCAACGAATGGTGCATCGGTTGTGACGATGAAACAAAAGATGTGCTTGGTCATTCAATTATCGTACACGAAGGGGTAGATGACTTCACCTCTCAGCCCAGTGGAAACGCGGGAGGACGCATTGCTTGTGGTGGAATTATTGAGATGTAAAGCAAGATTGAATTAATAAAAAAATCCTCGAACAAAATTTCGAGGATTTTTTTTGTGCTTACGGAAGAACTTCTTAGAATTTCACCGGTTTCGGAATCAAATCATTTTCATAGTGCATAATATAAACCGCTTTGTTTACAAATCCTCCTTTTTCTTTTTCTACATAATAAAACTTATTTTCAGCGTATTGAGTTGCGCCATGAATATCAAGCGAGTGGTATATATCACCATAAGCTGCGAGTCTCAATAAAATATCATAGGTCAGATCAAATCCGCGAACCGCATATTTACTGGGTTTTAGGGCGTATTTACTAATATAATCTTCGATAAATTCTTGACTTTTTTCTTTATTGAATTCCAGCGCAATAGAGGGGAAAGTGAAATTTAAATTCCCCAAATAGGTGTTGGAAACTTCATCACTTTCATAAACATTATTACGATTGGTAGTGAATAACCGGATTTGCCTTTCGGTGGAATTCATTAAACTCAGTTGAGAAACAGCACTTCCCACCATTGGGATATTATTGCTTTCCATAATTACCCAATTCTCACCCATAGTCAACAGTGGAGAGATTTTTGAAGCTTCCAGATAGTTGGTGCTTTCCGTAATCACGTGTACAGCGGGAAAAACATTTTTAAGTTGCTGCAGGGTTTTGCTTTGTTTCCCATCCGTAATAACTACAATATTTTGATTAGTATGTATATATTCAAGGTAAGCCAACATCACCTCTCGCATCCATTCTTCGGTAGGTCGTGTTTGAAAAAGATTTTCATAAGGGGACAATTCACTACTAGTCAGCGGAGAAAAAACAGGAACTTTTTTTCCTGATCTGCCCGATACCTGAAGAAGTTGCTGTGCCGTAGTCTCCACCATACTTCCTAACAAAGGACCGATTACAGCTTCCGTTTCAGCGAAATTATTATTTTGAATAATCTCGGCTATCTTCGATTTATCCTGTTGAGTATCATACACTTTCAAGTTTGTAGAAATGCCTTGCTCCTTTGCTTTTTCTAAAGCCATCATAACTCCACTATAAAAATCCAAAGAGATCCTCAAAATTCGTTCATCGCGAAGTTGTTGCTTGTGTAAATCCACACTGTCCACTTCAAATTTGTTGAGTTTTAAGGGCAATAACAAAACCAAATCTTTTGGATCCGTATATTCCAATTGACCTTCCAAATCGATGATTTCAGATTCAAAAATATTGAAGTTCCCCGATTTTCCTGTTTTGGGTACAATTAGTTTCATTCCGGCTTTAAGCCCCTCCTTTTTCAGTTCAGGATTTAGGGCATATAAAGAATCTCTACTTATCCCGAATTTGCGGGTAAGACTAAAAATGGTTTCAGGAGAAGATTCATCATAATTTCCCACCGTATATAAAGTGAATTCGTCATTGTCCGGCAACCTTATATTTTCGGTTTTCTCTTTTTTATTTTTAGAAACCACCAAAACATCACCGGGCTGTAAAACCTCCATATTCGGATTGAGCTTTCGAAGTTCTGCTACTTTCAGTCCGTATTTTCGAGCAATTCCATATTCGGTTTCCTTGGGCAATACGACATGTTTTAAATTGCCGAAACTGGAATTTTTGATACTTTCATTATAATCTATGGGTTTTGGTTTCCCGACGGTATAAATTGGAATTTTGAGGGTGTCCCCAATGCCGAGTTCTTCCTCATACAAATAAGGATTGTATTCTTTAAGGTCAGCCATGTCGATTGCATTTTGCTGAGAAATTCCAAAAACCGTTTCTTTTGGTTTGACGATATATTTCTCAAATCGCAAGGGTTTTTTATCGCCATTGGTTAAAGACTCAGGAGGAATTACCAACACTGCACCTAATTTTATTCCTTTTTCGGCTCCCGGATTCAGTTTATATATGGCCTCTTCCGTAGTGTTATATTTTTTGGATAAACTGTAAACCGTATCGCCATCCTTCACCTTGTGCGTGCGATAATTTTGGGAAAAGGCATTGGAAACCACAATGTTGAAAAGGAAAAAAAAGAGGAAGAGGGATTTTCTCATATCAATAAATTATTTATGAAAAGGCCTTTATTTTTTTGTGCTTATAATCATTTCCTTTGAGATTGAGGTTTCTTAAAACACACTCCCATACCCATCAAAAAATGATCTCTGCCCTCACTCCCACTCAATTGTCGCCGGAGGTTTGGAGCTGATATCATAAACAACTCTATTAACGCCTTTCACCCGGTTTATTATTGTATTGGATGTTTTTTGTAAAAATTCATAAGGCAGATTTACCCAGTCGGCCGTCATTCCGTCGGTGGATTCCACTGCACGAAGGGCCACTACTTTTTCGTAGGTTCGTTCGTCCCCCATAACCCCGACGGCTTCTACCGGCAATAAAATCGCACCGGCTTGCCAAACCTTGTCATAGAGCATCCATTCTCTCAATCCACTGATAAAAATATCATCAACCTCCTGCAAGATACGGATTTTTTCGGCAGTCACTTCACCCAAAATTCGGATGGCCAATCCCGGACCGGGAAAAGGATGTCGTCCTAAAAGAGTAGAATTTATTTCGAGCTCCTTCCCTACTCGCCTCACTTCATCTTTAAATAACATTCGTAAAGGTTCGACAATTTTCAACTTCATGAAATCGGGCAAACCGCCCACATTGTGATGTGATTTTATGGTTACACTCGGTCCTGCCACCGAAACCGATTCGATTACATCGGGATAAATCGTGCCTTGAGCCAAAAAAGTTACTTCTTTTATCAAATGTGCTTCATCGTCAAAAACTTCGATGAAAGTTTTTCCGATGGCTTTACGTTTCAGTTCAGGATCAGAAATGCCTTCCAAAGCTTTCAAAAAACGTGCCGATGCATCTACGCCTTTTACGTTTAACCCCATATCTTTGTATTGATGCAGGACACTTTCAAACTCGTTTTTTCGAAGAAGGCCGTTGTTTACAAAAATGCAGTAAAGGTTTTTTCCTATTGCTTTGTGCAGCAAGACAGCAGCTACAGAAGAATCTACTCCCCCACTCAAGCCCAGTACAACTTTTTCGTTGCCGATAGTTTCTTTAAGTTGAGTAACCGTTTCATCGACAAAAGCTGCGGGAGTCCAGTTTTGTTCCACTCCGGCAATTTTTACCAAGAAGTTTTCAAGAAGTTTCTTTCCTTCAGTCGAATGATAAACCTCCGGATGAAATTGAATTCCGTAAACCTCCTCACCTTCAATACGATAAGCAGCATTCAAAACATCTGAAGTGCTGGCCAATCGAATGGCGTTTTCAGGCAATTCTAAAATCGTATCTCCATGCGACATCCATACTTGGGAATTTTCATGAATCCCCTCAAATAAGGTTTCCTCCTTTTTGATTGTGGAGAGGTTTGCTCGACCGTATTCACGGGTGCTGGAAGGGGCAACCTTCCCTCCGGAAAAATGGGCGAAATATTGTGCGCCATAGCAAATGGCCAAAACCGGAAGTTTTTTGCGAATATTGGTCAAATCCGGATGAGGAGCATCTTTTGCCAAAACGGAAAAAGGACTACCGGAAAGAATAACTGCGCGAAAATTGGACAAATCCCCGGGAATATTATGAAAGGGATGGATTTCGCAATAAATATTCAATTCGCGTACACGCCTAGCAATAAGCTGGGTGTATTGCGAGCCAAAATCGAGTATCAGAACGGTATTTTGCATGGGCAAAAATAACAATTGTAGGGCAATATAAAGCCTGAAAAAAGTATCTTTTTTATCCTGCTTCCCGACTCCCGATAACTCCTGTTTTTAAATGGATCAATGGGGTAGTTTTTCACGGAATAAACCGTAAACAAAAGTACCTAAAAGTGCTCCGAGCAATACTATTATTATGGGCAAATATCCCGCTCCCAGAAGGACATAAATAGGTCCGGGACACGCACCCACCAATCCCCAGCCTAACCCAAAGAAAATCCCGCCAAACATATAGCGTGAAAAGCTTTTCTTTTTTGGAGAGAAATCCAGTTTTTCGCCCGTGAAGGATTTGATATTTTTCTTTTTTATAAGTTTAATCCCGATTATACCCAACAGCAAGGCCGAACCGATAATGCCATACATATGAAAGGAATGAAACTGAAACATTTCGAAAATTCGAAACCATGAAGCGGCTTCACTTTTGAACATTACAATTCCAAAAGCAACTCCTATCAACAGGTAGAACAAGTATTTTTTCATTTTTTAAAAAATTAAAGGAAAGAAAAGATGTACCATAATCAATCCGCCAATAAAAAAGCCGATAACTGCAATCAAGGAAGGGATTTGCAAATTGCTCAACCCGGAAATGGCATGGCCGGAAGTACAACCCCCGGCATATCGCGCTCCAAATCCAATCAATATTCCACCCATTAATAGAATCAACAAGGTGGGAACACTTTGAAATGCCTGTGCCCCAAAAAGTTCGGTGGGCACATAGGTTTCTCCGGCGCTTTCAATTCCGTAATTTTCTAAGAGGGAAATTGTTTTCTTATTTATCAGAACACCATCCGAATTGCTTAAGAAATTACTAGCCAAAAATCCTCCTAAAATTGCTCCTACAAGCACCCATAAATTCCAACGTTCTGCCTTCCAATTAAATTTAAAAAAACTCACTTTTTTGTCCGCACCACAGAGCGTGCAAAGCGTGCGAAGGTTTGCGGAAATTCCAAATTTTTTTCCCGAAAAAATAAGCAAAAACATAATTCCTGCCAGTAGTGGCCCTGAGATATACCAAGGCCATGGCGCTAATATCCATTCCATTTTAGATGTAGTTTGTTAAAAATTGTACCATTCAAAAAAAAATGGCTGTTCTATGAATTATTTAAAATCTTTGATGGCATGGCTCAAATCATAGATTTTCTGGTTTATTTTATTTTCCAGAATACTACTGCCAGAGGCCGAACGATATCCTCCGGCACAATGTACTACAATAGGTTTTTCTGTAGGCACCTCGTCAATTTTGTCTCTCAACTCATTTAATGGGATAGGAATTGCATTTTCAAAGATTTTCCCTTCCTTTATTTCGCCATGATTGCGAATATCAAGAATCGTATAGCGATCTTGATTTCTTTTGAAGTCTTCTAAATCCAAATAATCAGAAGTTTTTTTCGATTGTTTGGAAAGAGTCATTATTCCTTTCACCTGAGTCTCGTAACCTATTTTTGCTGTTCGATCGAGGATTTTTTCAATATCATCCACACTTTCCACCACCAAATAAAAAGGCTCTTCCGGACGAACAATCGCCCCCAACCAGGTTTCATATTTATCTTTCTCATGACGAGCCATGATATTTATGCTGTTCGGCAAATGTGATTTTTTAAAAGATTCTTCCCCGCGCACATCGACAATCAAAACTCCATTCTGAATGTTATCTGATGAAATCCGGATTGGTATTGCATATTTGGTGTGTTGTATATTTTCAGCTCCTTTGCGATTTAAATCCACATTAAAACCAAAATAAGCGGGAACCATAGGCTGATCTTTTAAAATTTCATTCACAAACTCTTCTTCGGTTTGTTCTTTGAAAGCCCAGTTCCCTTGGCGTTCATTCCCGAGGGTACTGGAATTGGCATCACTCATGTTTTTCCCACACAAAGAACCTGCGCCATGTGCCGGATAAATCAAGGTGTCGTCAGAAAAATCATTGAATTTTGTCTGCATAGTCTGATACATGGCTTTTGCCAGTTTCGTACGTTTTGCCTTCACATTCCCCACTTCTTCGCGCAAATCGGGACGTCCCACATTACCAATAAACAATGTGTCACCGGTAAACAAAATGGTTTTGCCTTCTTCTTCCGCAACAAACACCATACTGTCGGGAGAATGTCCGGGAGTGTGCAAAGTTTTGATTTTTGTATTGCCTATTTTCACTTCTTGGCCTTCATCAAAAGGGGTATGTGCATATGTGGCACCAATCTTTTCCGAAATATAAATTTTTGCTCCGGTTTCATCGCTGATTTGTTTATGTCCACTTACAAAATCTGCATGAGGATGGGTTTCAAAAACCGCTACAATTTTGGAATTGGTTTCTTCGGCATATTTATAATACTGTTGTGGATTTCTGCCGGGATCGAATAAGGCCATTTTATCCTCGCTTACCAGAGCATAAGAAAAATGAGCCAAGGAATGGTCTTTAAATTGTTTAACTTTCATTTTTTTATTTTATAGCAATTATGAATAATTCTGTTGATTTCTGTGGGCAAAATTAAGGATTGGTAGATTCAACCATCAAGTGCAAGTTTTGATTTCTTTATATAATCCACTTTCTTCGATTTCCCGGAGCAAATCATCTTCAAAAA